>JAUSOA010000297.1 GCA_030656435.1 Acholeplasmataceae bacterium
AAAAACAATGATGAATTGCAATCAGTGGTCAATTGCATGCTAGAGGATATTAATATTACTCCTTTTATGTATCAACCTAATATAAATTATGCATCGATAAAAAAATATAATGATGAATATAGTCAACTTGTTGTTGATCAATTTTTAAGTGATCTTAAGATTATAGCAAGAGTTAAAGATTTATCTTATAATCAATACTATCGACTTTTACAACTTTTGCCTGAAATAGATAATGATTTGAAAATAACAAGAAAAATCTATGATATTTTAATGGATAAAACAACTGATGATAATAATAATTATGAGCAGTTTATTAACTCTGATGAGTACAAAAAGTTTAAAGCTGATGGTAAAGTATTGACTAGAATTGGTAAAAACTTAGAGTTTTACAGTGCATCAGAATCTTATTATTCAGATAAGAAAGACTTATGCAATGGAATACTAGAGAAAAAGCATATATTAGATATAGCTCGTAAAAGCGGACAAGACAAAGTTTCAAAGGTCTTTGGGGTTCAATTATTTAAGAATACAAAAGTCGAAATACTTGAAATTACCCCAAGTCCTTTAGATAAGGATTTTAAGATAAAGGTGGAGAATATAAAACCATACATCTATGTTTATAGAAATGACAAATTATCTGAAATCAAAAACATAAAAATATGCTTAGGTAACAATATAGCGATTAGATACTCTTTAAACGATCAAGAAAATGAAAAGTATGATTTAAAGGACTATGAGAGTATTTATTCTCGCGATAAAGGAGAAGCTTACATTTCAATACCAATGACAACAAGTGAAACTAAAACATTATTTTCAAAATACGAATTTTATGAAAGTTTTGCCGAGTTAATTACAGTAATACTAGATGTAGCGAGGGATAAAGAAATATATAAAAACTTGATTAGAGACACAATTGAAATATCAAAAAGATCTTTACTCGATACATTTGGCAATAAAGGACAAGAATTATTAGATAATGCAAGAAGAAAATTAGGGTTTACAGTTACACATGAGGAATTGTTTTGGTCAATAATAGCGAAAATCACCAACCAAAAGACAGAAAAAATTAAGGAAGGTTTTCCTACATTTAATTATGCAAATGTCAATGCTGAAGAAAACATTCCATTGATAAAAAGCATGTTCGATTATTTAAAGATTGATATTAAAGATTTTAATGATAACAGCAATGGTAACCCAGTAATAGATATAACCGAAAGCGAAATTAAAAGCATCAGAAATAGGTTCAGTGAGATAAAGTACTCCTACACATTATATTTGTATAATTTAATTAGAAAAGATGACACTAAATTGAGATGTGAAAAATTTGAAGAATCTCTGAAGAATTACGACTTTATTTACCAACAATTAAATAATGAAGAATTGAATTCTATCAATAATGATCTCGATTTTATCATATCAAAACTATTAAAGATCAGTGAGATATCAGAACTTACTAATCTACAGAGTTTTTCTATTCGTGATATTAGACAACATAACATATCAACTTACTCTCTTAACAATGCAGAAAAATACAAGGTTCTTGAAAAGAATTATACTGGCGACAAAATTGA
>JAUSOA010000298.1 GCA_030656435.1 Acholeplasmataceae bacterium
GCAATACCGATGGTACCGTAGACATCAACATGAAGAATTGGAGAATAGTCTTTATTGTTTCTTTTTGCAATAATTCTATTTTTAAGCCATGTTACGTATTCTAGTAATATTTCACCATTGTAACCAAGCTTTTCTTTCACATTATTAATTAAAGCATGTGGCATTGCATCCACTTCCTTTAAAATCATTTTATCAACGTTTGTATATCTATCGTCTCCTGATTGTGCAAAGATAGGAACTCTAGAAAGGATTGTGTTACCTTGATTATATTCATCTCTAATCACTTCAGCCATTGTTTTATTTGTTGCAATTGCGGTTGCACTTAACAATGCTTGTGTAATTCCATAACGAATCGCTGTATGAATTCTATTTCCATTAATTCTCATATGATCATATTTTTCTGCTAAAGGCTTAAACTTAGATACATCTTCACCAATTAAAGAAGAAACGATATTTTCTTCTATGAAGGGGATGAAATCATTAGCTAAAAATAGGGGATCTCTACCTCCAGCTCCTGAATACTGAACTGCAGCACAATCGCCTGTTCCTACCAGTCCATTTTCTAATACAAGCTGAACAGAAATGGCTTCACCTGGCATTCTAACCTCTTTAAATCCTTCAGTAAGTGGTTCACCTATATACATGAATCCATCTTTTTGAGCATCTTTTTTGATAGCCTTTTGGTCATCAAAATAGAACCCTGTGTAGCTTTTTGTTAAAATAACATTTTTTATTTTCATAAACTTATTTTTTTCCTGTCATTGGTCTTCCGATCAGTTGTCCATTGCTGACTGCATAAATGTCATCAACTGTCATTTGGAATGTAATCGGTCTTCCTTCGGCTTTTGCCCTTTCGTCTAATTTTTGTTTGTGGAAATCCTTGATATCTTGGGTAACACCCAAGCTACCAAATTCAAGAATGCGGACGCATCCATCATTATCTCTAGCAGGTAATACTTTACTCTGATTTTGTTTACTAGGTGCAAATGGGACATCGATGACACCAAGCTCGAAGGCTTTGATTGCGCCAACCGCTAGGTCATTGTTACCAAGTTCA
>JAUSOA010000299.1 GCA_030656435.1 Acholeplasmataceae bacterium
ATAACCACCCATCCCAAATATCAAAATCCTGTAATTCATATCCCAAATCTTCTAACAATCTTATTTTATCTTCGTTCGATTTCACTTCATCAACTGTTGATAAAGGGATTCTCTCTTTTATTTCGTTTTTTATATGAAATATTTTAATGTCTTTAGATTTACCAAGATATTTAGCAACAATATTAGAGTGAGTAGTTATAAAAAATTGATTTGTAGTAGCTTTATCGACAATCTTTTCCAACAACTTTTTTAAAGCCCCAGGATGCAAGTCATTTTCTGGTTCCTCAATCATAATAATCTTATCTTCTGCGCGACATAAAATTGCCAATAAACCTAATATCTGTGCAACACCTTCCCCCATATTTTCGAGAATAATATTATCAAAACGTGTCACAGCCAAACCAGCATCCATTCCATTCCCGTAAGAAAATGTAGCTATTTCATACTCAAAAATATTTTTAAACGATTCTATAAATTCATTTCTAATAGGCAAATCTGTGCCAATAATTGAATTAATAATGGAAACAATATTTGTAAAATCACCACTGATAATTTTTGTTGAGTTATCATTTATACTTTGCGCGTAGGTTTTATTTTTTCTTTTTGAAAATAAAGGATAAATAATATTATCCGGTTCAGAATTTTTAAAAGGTGTAGCAGCAAGTGAATGACCTGGATTATCTTTGTCTGTAACTTTGGGTCCCACCCTTTGTGTGTCGGAATAATTTTGGGTTATCTTTAATCCATTAACTTGGGAACCCGGTGCATGTACGAAATGTGAAATATTTTCTACAACGACCTGAATAAACCCATTTTTAGTTAATTTTCTTGAATCATCACCTTTAATAGTGTCTGAATCTTGAATAGTATAAAGTGCTCTTAGAATTGTAGATTTACCAGAGTTATTTTTACCAACAAAAAGATTTATCCCATTAGAAAAAGTATAATCAAATTCCGCAAAAGACCTTATATTATTCATTTTTAATTGTGATATCCACATAATCAAATAACCTCTATTTTATCTTCAATTTTAATCTCCCCGCCTTTTATCACTCTGGCAAACACCCCTTCCCTGGGCATCACGCAGTCGCCCACCTGCTGTTTAATGGCGCAACCGTTATGGCACTCCTTGCCGATCTG
>JAUSOA010000300.1 GCA_030656435.1 Acholeplasmataceae bacterium
ACGAACTTGATAAAAATGAAGTGTTACTTGATTTAATTATGTTTAGATTCATTCAAATTTCTGCAAACATAAAACTTCTTACTGACAGCTTTAAAACTAAGTATAATGAAATCCCATGAAAAGTATCATGGGACTAAGAAATAGAAGTGTACATGATTATGGAAAAATAGATCATCATGTTATTTTTGGTACAGTAAAAAACGATATTTATGAATTGGAGCGGCTTTTTTAAAATATTGATGAAGAATAACTTTTGTGGGTAATGCTTTTTCTTTTATCACTTCGATATTTTATCTCACAGTCTCATCTTTCGTAGATTCACATAATATTTCATAGATAAGCAAGAAACAACTTTTATATAACTTTCAATACATGATATAATAATGAATGCAACGAAAATATTTCATACATTTGGGGATTAACTATGAAAACTACAGAAAAAAAGATTTTACTTGCAGCAACGAAACTATTTTCAGAATACGGATATTCAGGAGTATCAACTAAAAAAATCGCAGAGCATGCAGGTGTGAATGAACTCACACTCTTTCGTCTATTTAAAACAAAAGCAAATCTTTTGCAAGCAGTGATTAGGCACTTCGCATACGAAGGGAATATCGTTGAAAAAATATCTCATGATATAACAGGAGATATTCAAAAGGATATTCAAATATTTGCTGATGTTTATTACATGTTTTTGCAAAATAATATAAAAATGTATAAAATACAAATTCGTGAAATCGATGAAGAAGGAATTAGATTTACCAACTCAATCGACTACACAGAATTTATGAAGGAGTACTTCACCAAACAAGTCGCATTAGGTAAGTTTAAAGGAGATCCATTCCTAGTTGCTACAAGCATCGTTTCCATGATTATGGGGATATTCACACTGAAAGTATTCGCTCCAGATATCTATCATGGCACGGATTACAGGCTTTTAATTAACAAATTTGTTGAAAATTTATCTTTACTTTACTGTGTCAAATAAGGACTACTTTAACGAGTAGTTCTTTTTTTTATTTTCTTCATGAAAACGCTTGTATTTCATTTTTTTTATTTGTATAATGTAAGTAAGTGCTTACATGTATTTAAAAAGAGAGGAAGGTATAGATGAAGAACAAATTGATTACAAAAAGCGATTTTGTTTCAAAGATCTATAATGGGGCAAGCTTGATGATTGGTGGATTTATGAACATAGGTACACCAGTTTCAATTATCGATCAGATATTAGAAACTGACCTTAAAGATCTAACCATCATCTGCAACGATGCAGGGCTACCTGGAGTTGGTGTTGGTAAGTTGATTGAAGCAGGCAAGGTTAAGAAATTAATCGCCTCTCACATCGGACTCAATCCAATGGCAGGAGAAAAAATGACATCTGGAGAGATGGAAGTCGAGCTCATCCCACAAGGAACTTTAGCAGAACGAATTCGTGCAGGCGGTGCAGGCTTAGGAGGATTCTTGACTCCAACTGGTATTGGAACCTTGGTTCAAGAAGGTAAAAGAGTAATTAATGTAGATGGCAAGGATTATTTACTTGAAAAAGGGTTAAAGGCTGATTTCGCTTTACTCCTTGGACATAAGGTAGATAAGAAGGGGAATGTAGTTTATAACAAAACAACAAGAAACTTCAATCCTATCATGGCTACAGCCTGTGAAACAGTTGCTGTAGAAGCTAAAACAGTAGTAGAAATTGGTAGTCTTGATCCAGATCATGTGATCACGCAACACATCTTTATTGACTACATCATAGAAGGTGACAAATAATGAATCCAAAAGAACTTATCGCGAGAAGAGTCGCAAAGGAATTACATGATGGAGATGTTGTCAATCTAGGGATAGGGTTACCTACAATGGTATCAAACTTCTTACCTGATGATGTCACAATTACCTTTCAATCAGAAAATGGAATGCTTGGTCTAGGGCCAGTTCCAGCACCAGGAGAAGAAGATTACGATTTAACCAATGCAGGTGGACAGCCTGTAACCATGTCTATCGGTGGAGCATGCTTCGATAGCTCCACATCATTTGGAATCATTCGTGGAGGTCATGTCGATGCTACCGTTCTAGGATCACTTCAAGTGGATGAAGAAGGAAATATCGCTAACTGGATTATTCCAGGAAAAATGGTCCCAGGTATGGGTGGAGCAATGGATTTACTTGTAGGAGCTAAAAAGGTTATTGTTGCTATGCAACATACCTCCAATGGAAAACCAAAGATTTTGAAGAAGTGCACATTACCTTTTACTGCAGTCAAAGAAGTCGATATGATTGTTACTGAGTATGGGGTTATGGTTATTACTGAAAAAGGAATTGAATTAATTGAAATTGCACCTGGTGTAACAATAGAAGAAATACAAGCAGCTACAGAAGCAACACTTATCATTAGCAAGAATTTAAAAATTATAGAAATTTAGGAGAGAAGAAAGATGAAAAAACTGTTTGACAAGTTGACAGCGGGTTCTGTAAAGTTAGTTGAAAAATTCTTACCGGATCCATTTATTTTTGCGATTATTTTGACATTCTTTGTCATTATCGTCTCACTCTTTGTGACCAAGACAACACCACTCGGTATTGTACAAGCTTGGTATGGTGGATTCTGGACCCTACTCACATTTGCAATGCAAATGGCGTTGATTCTAGTTACTGGTACAATTTTAGCAACTGCACCAGCATTTAAGAAGCTTTTAGGTAAATTGGCATCAATTCCTAAGACGAAGATTCAAGCAATCATTTGGGTGAGTGTGATTTCTCTAGTAGCATCCTTCATTAACTGGGGATTCGGTTTAGTCATCGGTGCGATTTTCGCTAAAGAAGTTGCGAAGCGCGTAAAGAATGTTGACTACCCATTATTAATAGCTACAGCTTACACTGGATTCTTGATTTGGCATGCGGGTTTATCAGGATCAATTCCTCTAGCACTTGCTACAGGAGGCCCAGCACTTGGAACACAAACAGGTGGAGCAATTGTTGATCCTATTTCAACAAGCTTAACCATTTTCTCTACAATGAATTTAATCATTGTCGGTGTTCTAATTCTTACCTTACCAATTCTTTTATCACTTATGCATCCAAAGGGTGACAAAGTTAAGGTTGTTGACCCTGCTTTATTAGAAGATGAGCCAGTTGTTCCAATGAAGGATCGTAAGGAAATGACTCCTGCTGAAAAGATGGAAAATAGTAGAGTTATTAACTATATCTTAGCAGCTTTAGGATTTATCTTTATTATTAAGTATTTCATCGATAAGGGATTTGACTTAAATCTAAACATCGTTATCTTTATCTTCTTATTCTCTGCAATCGCTCTTCACGGAACTCCAATTAATGTTGTTCGTGCTGTCAATAGCGCTTCAAAAAATGTTGGTGGTATCCTATTACAATTCCCATTCTATGCAGGTATTATGGGTATTATGACTGCTAAGGGTCCAACTGATATTTCATTAGCTGGTGCAATTTCTGATATGTTCGTTAGCATTTCTAATGGTACAACATTCCCATTATTTACATTCCTAAGTGCGGGTATCGTTAACGTGTTTGTTCCATCAGGTGGTGGACAATGGGCTGTTCAAGGTCCAATCATGATGCCAGCAAGTCTTACATTAGGCGTTGATGCAGCGAAAACTGCAATGGCAATCGCTTGGGGTGATGCTTGGACAAACATGATTCAACCATTCTGGGCATTACCAGTACTAGGTATTGCTAAATTAGGTGCTAAAAACATTATGGGTTATTGTTTAATCGTCTTACTATATTCAGGAGTTATCATCGGTTTAGGTTTACTATTATTATAATTTTTTAGGAGGTTTTTATGTTAAAGGTATATATCGTATCTGCAAAAAGAACAGCTATCGGTAGTTTTTTGGGCTCACTATCTAATCTAACACCATCTGAATTTGGTGCGAAGGTCGTTCAAAATATTCTTATCGAAACCAAAATTGATCCAACAAAGATTGATGAGGTTATATCAGGTAACATCCTACCTGCGGGTCAAGGACAAGGTATCGGAAGACAGGTTGCACTTCGTGCAGGCCTTCCCTATGAAATTCCAGGATATGCAGTGAACATGGTTTGTGGCTCAGGTATGAAGGCTATCATGGATGCTTATTTAAAGATTAAAGCTGGTTGGGCGAACGTGATTATCGCTGGTGGTACTGAATCGATGAGTCAAGCACCACACTTAATCCCTGCTAAAGGCAGAAGCGGTTATAAAATGGGAAATCTTGAGATTATCGATCATATGATCTATGATGCATTAATCGATGCTTATGATGGAATTCATATGGGAGTTACTGCAGAAAATATCGCAGCAAAGCATTCGATATCAAGAGAAGCACAGGATGCTTTTGCATATAACTCACAGATTAAAGCAATCAAGTCAGTTGATGATGGTAGATTTGATGATGAAATTGTTCCTATTGAAGTAAAAATCGGAAAAGAAACACAACTATTTAGTAGAGATGAATATCCTAACAGAAAAACATCACTTGAAAAGCTTTCAACACTCAAGCCAGCCTTCCAAAAGGATGGTAGTGTGACTGCAGGAAATGCATCTGGTATTAATGATGGTGCAGCATATGTCATGCTAGCAAGCGAAGAGGCTATCAAGAAATACAATTTAACACCACTTGTAGAAATCATTGGTGTGGATCAAGCAGGTGTTGATCCTAAGCTTATGGGCTTAGGTCCAGTTGGAGCTATCAAAAATGTGTTAAAGCGCACTGAACTTAGATTAAGTGACATTGACCTATTAGAATTAAACGAAGCATTCGCTGCACAAAGCATTGGTGTAGTTAAAGAAATTAGTAATGATTTAAATGAATCCTTCGACTATATTATGGAACGTACAAATGTTAACGGTGGTGCAATCGCTTTAGGACATCCAGTCGGAGCTAGTGGTGCACGTATTGTCGTTTCCTTAATTCATGAGCTTAAAAAGAGAAATCAAGAACTTGGATTGGCATCACTATGTATTGGTGGTGGAATGGGAACTGCGATTATCGTGAAAAATGTTTAATACTTAAAATAAAAAAAGAACTTTAGAGAAATGATGATATATTTTCATCAATTCTTTAGTAGTTCTTTTTTCTTTTTGATTGATTGATAAAGAGTTATTTATTAGCCTTCATTGACTTTATGAAGTGCTAATATATTAACGATAAATTGATAAAAAACCATATAAGTGTTAAAATATTATCGATATGAAAAAAAACATTTACACGAAATCCTCGTGCAAATGTTTTTTTAATTTATGTTTTAATAGCCCATCTAAGCTTTGCAGAGCTAGCCCTACTATTCGAGTTTTGTTCCTCCATAGAAGGTCTAATAGGACCTTCAGAAACTTCTTTATAGATGCCTTCTCTAAAATAATGTTGAAATGATTTTTTGACAAGTCTATCCTCACCTGAATGAAATGATAGAATAGCCACTTTACCCCCGGATTTAAGGACTGTAGGCAGTTTTTCTAGAAATTCATATAGGACTTCATACTCATGATTAATATCTATTCTAAGCGCTTGAAACGTTCTTTGACTGGACTTTTTAATCTCATCATCGCGCGTCTGAAATGGTAAGAACTTTAAGGCATTGCTGATGACTTTATAAAGATCAGAGGTTAATGTAATATCTCGCCCTTGATGAAATTCACTTGTGATTGCACTAGCTATCTCACTTGCATATGGCTCATCCGCATTTTCAATTAGCATGCCTTCGATTTCATCCTTTTTCATTTCTCTTAAGCGACTTGCTGCAGTAACTCCTTGATTTGGATTCATTCTTAAATCGAGTGGACCTGATGTCTTAAAGGAGAAGCCTCTTTCTGGATTATCAATTTGCATTGAAGAAACCCCTAGGTCTGCGATTACGAAATCAAGCTTGCCTGAAACGGATTCGATTAAATCAATTTCAGAGAAGTTTAAGTGATTGACTGTTAGTATTTCATTTCCATAGCCAAGCTTTTCTAAGCGAAGCTTTGTTTTAGGAAGCTCAACGGGGTCTTGATCGATTGCGTATAGATGTCCTTTGCCATTTAAAGCCTTTAAGAGCTCTTCAGTGTGTCCACCATAGCCTAGGGTGGCATCTAGTCCAATTTGTCCTGGTTGAATTGTTAAAAAATCAAGAATTTCAGTCACGCAAATTGGGCGATGCATTCCCGCAGGAGTCATCCCCTTTTCGATAACCTTCTCGATGGTTTCAGCATATTTTTCTGGATTGAGTTCCTTATATTTCGCTTCAAAGGACTTTGGATGTGTGCCCTTATAGCGGATGCGTCTTTGATGATCTTTTTCTTTATTATCCATGATTTTCATACCACCTCTATTCATTTTATCATGGTTTTCGATATATTTTTAGAATCTCTCATATCTTGAAGATATGTATTATCAAAATCATTAAAGATTAAAATATTTATTCAAAACCATATTGACAAATCTTCACCACTATTATACAATGAATAGTAGTAGACATCATGTTGTACTATTTTGAAGGGAAGTGTAATTGTGGACACCCTATGGTTTGGACTGATATGGATTGTTCTTATCCATATCCTAATCATTATCCTAATGAAACTTAATCTCAAACAAAGAGTATTTTGGATTAAAATAATCTCTTTTATATTAATCACTCAAAAAGCTATTGATTATGGATCTTCTTGGATGCAAGGTGACTTTACGAAGATGCCTGTAGAGTTTTCAGCAATCACCTATATTCTTTTTTCCTTGACCTATCTATTCAATATCAAGTTTTTGAAGTCATTTGTAACATTTGCAGCATTTTTATCAGGAATTGGGTATTTGATCACTTTTCCATTTCTAGGAACTGTGTTTATCGAGGGAAATGGACTATTTATTACATCACTTGCTTTGATCAATCATAGCCTTTTATATCTAGGTGCGATTATTTTGATGAAGAACCATTTATTTGAAATGGAAAGTAGAAAACAGATATTGATCATGACAGTACTTGTAGTTGCATTTTCGATAACGATGCAATACTTTATCAACTTTGATAACAGGTACCTATTCATTTATATGCTTTTGGATGGTAGAATATTATATAATCTCTTCCATAATATCGATATTAACGGGTTCATTTATCTTCCTTATAATATGTTAATCGTTTCTATTTATTTGGGAGTTATCTCGATTTTCTATAGAGTTAATATCAAAATATACGCTTTGAAAGAGAATGAAAAATATAGAGTTAGAGAGAAAGGGGTCATTCAACATGAACATACAATATAAAAAAGGTGTACTAGACTTATTAGTCCTAAGTATGCTTGTAAAAGAAGACCAGTATGGCTACGATATATCTGATACATTGAGCATGAAGATTAGCCTTTCTCCAGGAACTGTATATCCAATACTTAGAAAACTCAAGGATGAAGGGTTAGTTACCACCTATCTTTCTGAGGTTAGTGGTGGTCCTGCTAGAAAGTATTATAAGATTACACAAAGTGGTAAAAAAAAGCTATTGGAATCCAAGGAAGAATGGATTGAATTTGTCAAAACTACACTAGAGATTTTGGAGGAAAATAAAAAATGAATAAGATAACGTTCATTCAAGAACTAGAAAAGGGATTAAAAAAAATAGGAGTCAGTGACTTTACCGATATCATCAAGGATTATGAAACGCATTTTGATAATGAGTTGAACAAAGGAAAGTCAGAGGAAGAAATTGCTAAGGAGCTAGGAAGTATACCAGATATTTTAAGTGACTTTCAAGCAGAGGAAAAACAAGTAGTATCAAAGAAGAAAATGAATTATTTTCAGGTGATATTCAATGAAGTATTTGGGTATCTTGGATTATTTATTTTATATCTATTCAATTTATCTCTAATTTCATTATCTATTTCAAGCGTAGTTTTAGGTATATATTTGATGACTTCATTATCCATATTTTCATTCATTCCAGATTTAGTTTCACCATTTTCTCAATTTACAGGATTTACATTCGTCATACTATCGGTATTCACCTTCGTGCTTTCCATTATGCTTTTTAGATTACTCAATCAAATGACATTAAGATTAATCCAGTGGCATCATGAAATGCTCAGTGGCAAGGTTTATGAAGAAAAAGAAGTTAAACAATCTAAATTAATGATAAGAATTGCTCAGATCAGCGGGATTGCCTTAGTCATCTTATTGATTGTAACCTATATCGTAGGAGTGGTTATCACTAAAGAAGCAGAGTTTTGGCATTATTGGAATTGGTTTTCATAACAATTGATTTTTCTAATTTTACGCATAGATTAACATTCTCTTAGAAAAAGTGTTAAAATGAAGCTGAAAAAGGAAAAAGGAGATTATTATGAATCAGTTTGATGAAGCTATTCAAAAATCAATCGACTATCTAAATTCAGAGGAAGCAAAATCAAGTTTAAACCGGGATACCTACTGGCCAAAATGGGATTCACCATGGTGGCATATCCTACTTTTGCATGAGCTTGGGTTAATCAAGGAAGTTCCAGAAGATATTATGAATCTTTTTTCGAAGCTCATCGATCAAAAGGTCCTTCATTTCTTTCCATTTACCGAAGATGAAATGCCAAAGGATACAGACCCATATCGTGAGATCCTATGCTTTTGTGCAGCTGGCTCGATATATCAAATGCTTTTTAACTACGGAATTGATGTCGATTCAAAAATTCCATGGCTTAGAGACTGGTTTACCAAATACCAGCTACCCGATGGTGGCTATAATTGTAATGAGGATGCCTATACAAAAGAAGTTCAGAAAAGCTCAATTACATCCACTCTTCCAGTCGTTGAAGCATTACTCCTTATAAACCCAACTGCACTTGAACTATCTGCATTAACCAATGCTGCAGATTATATCGTTAACCACCAATTATTTAGAAAATTAAGTGATCATGAAATCATGCACCCGAATTTTACTGAAATTCGGTTCCCAAGATTTTATGAATATGATTACTTAAGAGGTTTTTCATTTCTTTATCATTTTAGAAGACTTTATGGATATCAATTTCCAACTTCAATCACCGATGAAGTTGAAGAAATGGTGAGTCAAGTTATTGTTGATGGGTTAATCACTCTTAAGGGAATACCCTTATCTGAATATAGCTATAATCCAACTCCTGAAGGTAAATGGGAAAAGGGAAAAGCATCAACCTTTGATTTACTGGATCTTGTTGCGGAACCTCGCTTTAAATCCTTAGTTTTAACTAAAGCCTGGAACGAGATGAAGCCAAAGTATTTACAGGTCATCAAGTCCTATACAAGAAGTACAGATTCACCAATAAAGCTTGCTGTTCATGAAAAAATTACAGTCATTAAAAATGATTTAGATAAAGGGTGGTTCCTCCTAAGAAACAAATATGGTGAGGAAGCTTGGGCACCAATCAAAATCTTAAGGGATTCAGTAATCATACAACCCTACGATTCAGCGGAACTTACAGCTCATAAAGGTGATATTTTAAAGATTTATTATGAAGAAACTGGATGGTTTTGGTGTAAAAATCAGGAAGGTGAAGAAGGCTTCATTCCTAAAGATAATTTAGAATCTAACGGATAAAAAATTGATTCAATCAAAACATAAAACTTGATTTCTCAATGCTATGGAATATGGATATTCCAACAAAGAGTCAAGTTTTTTTGATATATACTGTTACATTAGTTATTCATAATTTATTCATTTTCATTTGATAAATTAATTGTAGAAAGAGTCAAGATTTTTGAATGGTGGTTAAATGTGCAA
>JAUSOA010000301.1 GCA_030656435.1 Acholeplasmataceae bacterium
GTAAAGGTCAAATATTAACACTCTAACAATTTGGAGTGTTTTTTTGTATTCTAAGAGCATGAAACGAGGGATTAACACATGGGAAAACATTATACCGACAGACAAAGGCTGGATATGGTCAAGAAATACAGACAATCAGGACTTGGCTTAAGCGAGTTTGCAAGATTAGAGCATCTCAATCGTTCTACATTTAAAGATTGGGTCGCTGCCTACAATCATCTTCAAGGTGATTTTATTCGTATAGACAACCTTGATTCAAAACCAGGGGTTTTAATGGATGAAGATGATATGAAACTCAATATACTCAAAGATGATGAAATCACAAAAAAGTCATCACACTTCACACGTTTTGATCATTCCATCGTGGTGATCGAGACGAAAGAGATGAAGATTACGACATCTCTTGAACAAGCTTTAAGGATTGTAGGACTCCTCTATGATCGACTATAGAGGCATTCAAAGGATTTACTTTTATACCAAAGAGATTGACATGAGAGCTGGCATGAAAAAATTTCAAATCTTACTCTGCTGTAACTTCACACCCGTAGAGATGATGCACACCTTATTTGTCTTCTGCTCAAAGGATAGGAAGACCATTAAAATCTATTATGAGGATGATTACGGGACATGGTTACTCATCAATAAAATCAATTTCACCAAATTTAAATGGCCAGAGATGACAAGAAATGGTGGTTATCAAGTGTCTGATTTAAAACAGATATTAAAGGGACTCAAGATTATGGAAGAGAAAAACAAGGAAATCGGGTATTGATAATAATAATTACTATATACTTTGTATATAGTAAAATCAAAATCAATATGCTATAATAAGCGTATGAACCTTAAAGAAACCTTAAAAGAGTTGAATCTCTTAAAACAACAATATCAAGCATTAGAAAAAGAACATGAGATGACACTTCATCTTCTTTTTGAGGCGAATGAGAAACTCAATGAACTTCTTAAAGAAAAAGAAAACGTGGTTGAAAAATATACGATAGAACGGATTAAGAAGTTTATCCCTCAGACAGAGGTGATGAAACCCGTCATCATCAATGAGGTTGAGGTTTTAGTTAAAGAGAAAAGAGTTCGAAAAGAAAAATCTAAAAACTTTGAAAACTTTGATTTTGAACGACATGTGAGTGAAACGAGATATGAAAAACCAGACATGGATGCATGTCCATCCTGTGGACATGATTTAACAATAGCTTCAGAAAAGATTCGTTATGTCGTTGAGTCCATACCTGCAACGCTTAAAGTGACCAAAATCATCAAGCAAAGCTGCAAGTGCAGTGTCTGTAATCCAAAAGATAACCAGATTTATTACCCTCTTTCTTCGTCTTTATTTCCAGGGAGTATCATGACGCATTCTTTCGCGTCTTTTATCGCTTATCACAAGTATGAGTTAGGGATTCCATTTGAACATCTATCTAGACATATTAAAGAAACCTTGGATATCGAGGTATCTAAACAGAATCTAGCACTTTATATGGCAAGGGTGGCAAACATCTTAAAACCTATCTATCACCAGATGAAAGATGATTTACTGCATAACCAAGTTAGCGTGATCCACGCAGATGAGACGACCTTATCCATCAGCAAGCGTCCAGAAAGCGACAAGGATCGTAAGAAAAGCTACGTCTATGTCTATACATCGAGCTATTATGATCGTCAAATCGCGATTTATGATTTTCATGAATCGAGAGCGATTGACCGCACAGCAGCTTGGTTATCTGATTATCAGGGCACTATCGTGTGCGATGACTTTAAAGGCTATACCAAGCTTAAGAAGGATAATCCAAACATCAAACTGCAAAGGTGTTTCGCTCATGTGAGAAGACGATTCGCAGATATCGTCAAAACATTACCCGAAGAAAACCTTTCTTTGAGTTACGCAAAAAAGATTTTGGATGTTATCGGTAAACTCTTCTATCTAGAGTCCATCTATAAGCATGAAAAGCTCACAGCTCAAAACCTTTTAATTCGGCGCAATAAAGAGCATCCACTTATCTTAAAAGAACTTGAGGATCTTCTTTTTAACCATGTCTATAAACCAGAGTCAGCTTTAGATGGTGCAGTCAAATACGCTAAAAACATCTGGAGTGATCTTTCCACCTATTTGACATCAGGATACATTGAAATATCGAATAACATCGCAGAAAGAGCAGTGAAACCCTTCGTAATCAACCGAAAAGTCTTTATGACATCAGGTTCCTATGATGGGGCTAGATACACAACACTTCTTTTTTCAATCATCAGAACAGCCAGAATCAACGATTTAAATGTTTCAAAGTACTTAGAATATGTTTTAGACAATATTCAAACAAAGGATATCAAAGATCTACTACCTTACGCAGCATCGCTTGATCAGTCACTTAGAAATACTTAAAATCCGCCATTTTCCACCAGGATGGATTTCAACTCCCCATACAAAAATACCACCTAGAGCTATCCTCTAAGTGGTTTTCTTTTTATACAGTGTTAATATTTGACCTTTAC
>JAUSOA010000302.1 GCA_030656435.1 Acholeplasmataceae bacterium
CAAACTTAGAGATGATGACTAGTAAAATGTTATTTAGTAGTTAATATATGAAAGAGGTTAACAAATGAGAGATTTTGAAAGAAAGAAACTTTATGCTTTGATTAATTTAGCAATTGAGAAAAACGATGATATCGATAATGGACAATATCCATTCGGGTTCTTAGCTAGTTTGTTAAAAGAATGTGAACTTAGGATTGATGAATATGAACTCGGAGCACAAAGTCTCGATAAATCTATAGTATTGTATACTTTCAAGTCTACTGATCAAGATGTATTATCAAATATTGAATCATTAGATACACGCTTGATATCTCTATGTGATGAATTATTGGAAGATAAGTATGAGTTAGCTCATAAAGATGGTGAGTATATAGTTAAAACTAAATTGGAGCGAAATGTCGATAAGCTTGAATTTGCTCCAAAACATACTTTTGAAGAGTTAGAAAAGCATTTGATAACAGAAATTAAAAAAGCCAAACACTCCATATTCGCTGCAGTTGCTTGGTTTACAAACCCAAACATTATGAATGCTTTGAAAGAAAGAGCAAATGAAGGTGTCGACGTTATTCTATTAGTCGACAAAGGTCAAATTCCTGGTAATACAAGAAGTTATGATTTCATAAAAAAATACGGTGTTTTACCGTTTTGTGTTTATCCATGTTTAAATTTAAATACACATATGGGGAGTACTTATCAAAACACAATGCATCACAAATTTTGTATCATTGATAATGAAGTTGTTGTCTATGGAACATATAATTGGACTACAAAAGCAGAATATAATGATGAAGATTTAACCATTGATGATAATAAGAAATCCGTTAATGATTTTACGAATAGATTTTGTGAACTCAGAAAGAAATATAGCAAAATTTATGGTATGGACTATTCAAAAGGATTTTGGGAATAGCATCGTATAAGGGTACGAACTTTTTAAAGGGGTACGAAATTGTATCAAAATAGTTGCCCTAACACATATAAGAAGCACAGGTTTGATACAATAAGTGTCAAGCCTTTTTTTCATGCAGAAAGGGAGGTTTTCCCCTATATTCCAAATTCCATATGTACTATGGAGGTTCAGTTCTGTACTTTTTGCAGGTCCTTTTTGATTTCTGCGTTCTACCTTTTAACGATTACCTAACTATTTACACGATTACTATGTGATTATTTATAAGAAGAGTCGAAATCTCTATGGCGAAAAATGACGGATTTTTATTGTGATTTGATAAATTTGTTAAAGGATATGTTATTTATTTAACTTCTATTCACTATCTTTCGAAAACGTGATACAATAGTGTTAATAATGTGTTAAGAGGAGTATAAATCATGACATACGCCCAAAAAATCAAGAAGTTAAGAGAGGTTTTGCTAATTACTCAACAAGAGTTAGCAGACCTTTTAGGTGTTTCTATTGTCACAGTTAATCGATGGGAAAATGGGAAATTTGAACCGACAATGAAGGAAAAACGGAAGCTATCGAAAATGTTCAAAGAAAATGGAATAGGAGAATAACAAGATGAATAAACAACAATTAGCCTCAAAGATTTGGGAATCTGCTAATAAAATGCGTTCAAAAATTGAAGCAGGAGAATATAAAGACTATATACTAGGTTTTATGTTTTACAAATTCCTCTCAGATAAGGAACTCAAATTTCTAAAAGAAAAAGGGTATTCTGAAGATGATATTAAAGGTTTGAATGAAGAAGATACCGAATCCCTCAAGTTTATTCAAAACAATATTGGATACTTTATTGCTTATGATGATCTATTTTCGACATGGATTGAGAAAGGGCAAGATTTCGATGTCAGCGATGTCAGAGATGCATTGAGTGCATTTGGAAGGTTAATCAATAAGACGCATAAGAAAGTTTTCGATAGAATTTTTAATACTCTTGATACAGGTCTTAATAAATTAGGGGGATCTGCAGCTGAACAAACAAAAGCTATCAGAGACTTAATTCAGCTCTTAAAGATTATCCCAATGAATGGAAAACAAGATTATGATATTTTGGGATTTATTTATGAATATTTAATTAGCAATTTTGCAGTTAATGCAGGGAAAAAAGCAGGCGAATTCTATACGCCTCATGAAGTATCTTTGTTAATGTCAGAAATCGTTGCTGACCATTTAAAACATAAAGAAGAGATAAAAATCTACGACCCAACCAGTGGTTCAGGTTCTCTACTTATCAATATTGGTCACTCCATATCTAAACATATGGCGAATAAGAATAACATTAAGTATTACGCCCAAGAGCTCAAAGAAAATACATATAACTTAACACGTATGAATTTAGTCATGCGTGGTATTTTACCTGACAACATTGTGGCAAGAAATGCTGATACACTTGAAAATGACTGGCCATACTTTGATGAATCTGATCCACAAGGAACCTATGATCCATTATATGTTGATTCGGTAGTTTCAAATCCACCTTATTCTCAAAAATGGGAAAGAGATCATAAGGAATCAGATCCAAGATATGCTGAATTTGGTTTAGCACCTAAATCAAAAGCAGATTATGCGTTTCTTTTACATGATTTATTCCATGTTAAACCAGATGGTATCATGACCATTGTTCTACCACATGGTGTTTTATTTAGAGGTGGTGAAGAGGGTGAAATTAGAAAGAACTTGATTGAAAAGAATCATATTGATGCAATCATCGGGCTTCCAGCCAATATTTTCTTTGGTACAGGTATACCAACAATCATTATGGTATTAAAGAAAGAAAGCAAAAAGAATAATGACATTTTAATGATTGATGCCTCAAAAGGATTTATTAAGGTTGGTAATAAGAATCAATTACGTGCATCAGATATTAAGAAAATTACAGATGCTGTCATTCACAGAGAACAAATTGATAAATTCTCAAGAGTAGTTAGTATCGAGGAAATCAGACATAATGATTACAATTTAAATATTCCTAGATATGTAGACTCTTCAGAACCAACTGAAACGTGGGATATTTACTCATTGATGTTTGGTGGCATTCCAAAAGAGGAAATTAAGAGTCTTCAAAAATATTGGGAAGCATTCCCAAGTTTAAAAAATGAATTATTTGAAGAAATCAATGATGCTTATGTAACATTAAAACATGATGACATAAAGCAGGTCATTAACTCAAACAGTGAAATAAACACCTATATTAATAGTTTTAAGCAACATTTTTCAGGTTTTAAGCCATTTATGAAAGAACGACTTATTCAAAACATGACCACGCTAAGCATACCCAAAGAGGAACAATTGATTAGTATAGAAATATTTGAAAAGCTCGAGCCCTTTAAATTATTGGATAAATATAAAGCCTTTCAAGCATTAGAAGATGAATGGGTAAAAACATCTATCGACCTAGAAATCATTCAAACTGAAGGCTTTGAAGCAGTTAAAAAGGTTGATCCTAATTTGGTCATCAAGAAAAAGGATAACAAGGAAGAAGAAGTTCAAGATGGCTGGGTAGGTAGAGTCATTCCTTTTGAAATTGTACAAAATACAATATTGATAACTGAATTAACCAAACTTCAATCTAAAGAAAACAGATTAACTGAGATCTTAGCAGACTATCAAGAGATTATTGATTCATTAACTGAGGAAGAAAAAGAGATAACCTTTAATGATGAAGGAACATCATTTGATGCTAAAAAGGTTAAAGACTTGATCAAAGAATTGGATGATGATTCGCAAGATGAAGAGTCACTGAAATTGAGACTTGATAGATATTCTAAACTAACTATTGAAGAGAAAGAACTTAAGAAAGAAATCAAAAAGGATTCAGCAGATTTACACATAAAAACAAAAGATGCGATAGAAGCTTTGTCAGATGATGAAGCGATTGTTCTGCTAACACACAAATGGATTGTTCCACTTGTTGAGTCTGTTTATAAACTGCCAGAAGAAATCATTAATCACCTAGTTTCTAAGGTTAAAGATTTGAAGGAAAAGTATAATATCACCTTCTCAGAAATAACCGAAGATATAAAAGATAATCAACAAACACTTTTATCCTTACTTGATGATCTTGAAGGTGATGATTTTGACATGAAAGGGCTTAGTGAACTTAAATCACTATTGAATGGTGATTGAAATGGATCAAAATATTCAAAAACCTTCAATAAGATTTAAAGGATTTACTGACACTTGGGAACAGTATAAGTTAGGGGATTTAGGAAAAACTTTCACTGGATTATCCGGAAAAAACGCA
>JAUSOA010000303.1 GCA_030656435.1 Acholeplasmataceae bacterium
GGAAAAACTATATGAAGGTGCTTGGACTTGGCAATTTGAAAAATTCAATATAATAGAACAAATCATCATAATTATGAATAGCATGATTTCTGCTAATGTGGACAAGGCAAAAAATATATATAAACGGCCTATCGTAATTGAGTATGATAGTGACAAAGTGTACACCTGTAAAGAGATTGATATTGATGATATAAACGAAGAGGAATACGAGGAAAAAATACAATTGATCAAAAAAGCCATCCAAAACGATAGTGACATGAAAACATATTTCAGTTTGGTACAAGAAGGATTTGGTTCAAAAGAAATATCTCAACTAATGGGAGTTCCGATATCCAAAGTATATAAATTTACAGAGAAGTTGAAAGCAGTAACATTAAAGAAATTGAATTATGCAAAATAAATTTTCAGATATTGAACTTTGGGCTAATATAAAGCGATTATTGATAGAAGCTGATTTAAATAAGTCAGATGCAGAAATTCTTGAAGAGTTTAATAACTACCCAGATGCCGATATTGATGCATTTTTAAGGAGAATTAAACAACTCAATTTTCAGGCAAACATTGTTTTGAGGAAAAAGAAATTTGAGTTGGCATCTAAAATAAAGCAAATGATTGATTCTTCGGCGGAAGGATTTGACGAGCTATTGGTGCGATTATCCTCAAATCCTAAATCCCAACCGGCAGTTGCCTTATTTCGAAAATTTAAAGGATTGAAAGAAGATGAAATGAGTGCAATGTTGGCAGACGAAAAATTACTGGAGTTAATGTCCCAAATAAATTTGGATGAAGATGGTAAATAGAAAAGGTATTATTGCTGCACGCAAAGTTTTTGAAGAAACAGGATATGATGCCCTTGCTGATATTTCTATCAATGATTTTGCTTTGGGTCTTGGTGCTTTTGTAAAAGAAGAACCAATGAGTGCTGAGGGACGTATAGTTTTTTCAGGTGATGATGCCATAATAACCCTTAATTCTAATATTGATTTGATTACAAAAAAGAGGTTTATCCTAGCACATGAATTGGGAAATTTTAGGATGCACAAAGGTTTATCTAATAAATTTGAAGATACAGGCAAAACTTTAAATGATTGGCTGGCAAAGGGAGAGCA
>JAUSOA010000304.1 GCA_030656435.1 Acholeplasmataceae bacterium
AAGAGTACCACTCTTAATAGAACTCAAACCTCATGGAAATGTCATCTTTCTTTGTGAATCTTTTATGAATATCATCAAGGATTATCAAGGAATATGGGCTGTATTTTCATTTCATCCTAGTGTTTTAAAGTGGTTTAAGAAAAACTTTCCAAATGTCATTAGGGGACAAATTGCTGAGTTCTTTAAGGATAATAAACATATGAATCAAATATCGAAATATTTAATGAAAACCATGTTTTTCAATAAGTTTTATAAACCAGATTTTGTAAGTTATGGAATCTACGACATGCCAAATAAATACTTAGATAGACTTATGAAAAAAGGCATGACTGTGATCAGCTATGCCGCAAGAACTCAAGAACAATTAGATTTTGTTAGGAAGCATTACCATAATGCAGTATTTGAATATTTTGAACCAAAAAAGCAGGGTGCCTCGGTTTGAGGCACCCTGTTTTAATTAATCCATGTCAACATCAAAACTTTCTAAAATAGATTTCTTTTCTGCCTTTGAATCTCCATGCTTAGTGAAATACATGGTTATAAATGCTGTAGCAACAAAGAATGTTGCATAAGGAAATAATGCTTTTTGGTGAATAGAATCCATCAGGAATCCAGATAGGATTGGAGTTAATATTTGAGCTGCCATTGAAAATGAATAATAATACCCAGTATATTTACCTACATTCGAGCCTTTTGCGAGCTCAACGACCATTGGATAGGAGTTAACGTTAATCGTTGCCCAACCGATCCCAGTTAGACCGAAGATGATAAACATTACCCAACCCGTATCTTTAGTTAAGAAGAATACAGAACCAAAGCATAATGTTAATAAAATAATACCTGCAAGAATGGTTTTTCTTCGACCAAACTTAGTGGATAGAATCCCTATTGGAATAAATGCAATAATTGCAGTTACGTTCGCAACCAATAATGGAAGCGCAAATGATGGCAATTGTAAAATCTTTGGTGCATAATCTGAAACCTTAGTCATTACAGCATTATAGCCCATAAACCATAGGAATACAGAAATAAGAATTAGATAAAGTGATATTTTTTTATCTCTTGGAAGATCTTTCATATCATGAACATCTTCTTCAGACTCAGATAAGCCGTGTTTGAGATCAAGTGCTACTCTTTCAGCGACTAGTTTAGGTTCCTTAACCTTCCATAAGAAGAATGCTAGAACAATAAGCATGATGACACCAACACTAACGAATGCCATGGTGTAATTGACATAAGATCTACCACCTAACCCAAATACGGTGAGGAGTACTAGTGCGGTTACCCCAGCTGCTGCACCCATCAAATTGATGATTGCGTTCGCCTTACTTCGAAGTGGCTTCATGGTCACATCAGGCATCAATGAAACTGCAGGAGATCTAAAAACTGACATTGCAATAAGTGCAATCAATAAGATACCTACAAATACAATAAAGTTTAGCGGATTTGCTACAGTTACCATCCATGCTAAATCGCTTAAATAACTATGATAATAACCATCTAAATAGGATTGATCAATTGCACTTAGTGTCGGTGCAGTGTTGTTAGTTAAAATCTTGTTCATTTGATCATAAACGCCAGATTCCCAACTATCAAATCTTGCCTGAGTGATTTCTCCATTTGCTAGAGCGACTGTTCTTTCAAGTCTCATCTCTAGAGTTAGACCCTTCCAGAAAATTTCAAGCTCTTTAACTGAATCATCAGAATCTACGATAAGTTCGTATCTGCTAATAATTGTAGTCTCTTCGATTCTGTTGGTTTGAATATTATCAACAAAAGAAAGACCAATGAATGCAAAAGCGGCAACTACAGTACCAATAATGACATAAGGAGTTCTTCTACCTAACTTATGATTGGTTCTATCAGAGATTGCACCAAATAGAGGTAGCATGAACAAAGCTAATACATTATCTAGTGCCATAACAACACCAGACCATGTTTGGTTAAGTCCAAATTTATCAATCAAAATCTTTGTAATAATTGAGTCATAGGTCTGCCAGAAAATCGTGATAATGAAAAATGCTAAACCAACGTAAAACGTCTTTTTGTAATCGAGTTTCATATCTTCACCCTATCTTCATTTTTTTCAAATCGTTAAAAATATTATAGCATGTTTTTTTTAATATGATTTCAATTGAAATCTAAATATCTTAAATTGACAAAGTAAAATGCGTTAAGATAAATAGAACTAAAACTTACCTTGTCAATTCAATATTAAAGAAAGGGTTTCCTCTTTTTGGATTAAAGCATATACTATAAATGTTTCTTGCTGGTTTTTTTAAGGAGGGCGATAATCATGTATGATTTCAAGCATTTAACACTTGAACAACGCATGGATATTCAACTTGGCTTAAAAGAAAGTCTGAGTCTGAAGGCATTAAGTGAAAAGATCAACAAAAGCCCACGCACAATCTCTAATGAAATCAAAACACATTTAGAACGTAAAGAAAACAACAAGTTTATGTTTACTCAAACCCAAAAGCATGTATGTCATCAACATTTGAGATACCCTTACGTATGTGATGCCTGTCCTTTCAAAGCACAGTGCACAAGCGATCGTTACACCTATGATGCAAAAACAGCAGATAAAGCTTACCATATGACGTTAACCGTATCAAGACGTGCGATTCATCTTGATGCTCATAGATTGGCTCAAGTCGATGACGTATTAAAACAGGGCATTGAACTGGGACAGTCACCTGCACACATCAAAGCATCTCATCCTGAACTCCCTATTACTGAACGAACCATTTATCGTTATTTGAATCAGCGTATACTCTCTCCAGAACTTTATAAGCTTAGAAACAAAGTCAAGATGAAGCCTCGTAGGAAAAAAAGAGAGGAACCGCTTGATAAAGGCATTTATTTAGGCAGAACCTTCTATGACTACTTGGCTTTTATTCATCAATATCCAGGAATGCTTACGACTCAAATGGACACTGTCATTGGTCTTATATCCGATCGTAAAATGATTTTAACGCTCGTTGTTATTGAACTACACCTCTTAGTAGCCTTCGTTGTTAATAAGGGTGCTGGTGGTGCAATTCGAGGCATTCAACAACTGGAAACATCATTAGGTTTAGATGATTTTAAACGAATGTTTCCCGTCATCCTAACCGATCGTGGTACTGAATTTAGCAATCCTGATGATATCGAGAAGAATATACGTGGTATCCAAAGAACACATTTGTACTACTGTGATCCCTTGGCTTCTTACCAAAAAGGAGCGATTGAATCCATTCATCGTGTACTTCGCTATGTCTTTCCTAAAGGTAAGTCACTTGACTCGCTGACTCAGTTTAAATTAGATATAGCAATTTCTAATATCAATAGTTATCGCTTAAGATCTAATCAGTTTAAAACAGCTTATGAACTGACAAGCATTATGTTTGGTGAAGGGGTACTTAAAAAATTGAAAATCGAGGTGATTGACCCCGATTCCATTCATCTGACACCCAACCTAGTCAGATAGTTTGAATAACCTAACCAGCAAGAAACCCAACTGAACAACGCAAGTTACCTTGACAACGCAAGTTAGAAAGGTTCTTTTTCTGCTGTTTCTGTTTGGTTATTTCAATTTCATCTTATCATATGACATTCATATTTGTCACGCTAATTTTCGCTTTTTGATACTTAAATTGGCTTAATACGCAAGTTAGTTTGTCAGGATAAGTTTACATTTTATCAAACG
>JAUSOA010000223.1 GCA_030656435.1 Acholeplasmataceae bacterium
GCAAACATGAGCTTCTTCAATGGGAAGTTAAATTTAGCAAACCCATATCCAATGATTGCTGAAGAAATCGTAACCGATAAACTAACCTTTAAAACATAGCTTACGGTACCAAATATAGCTTCTGGAATTTGAAGAACACTCATTGCTCTCTCATAATTGGAGAGTTGAAGTGTTGTTGGAATCCATTTTATTCCTGGATTAATTAAATCATCAACACTCATAAAGCTGTTAACTAGCATAAATAAGACTGGATATAAATAAATATAACTAAAGCTAATGAGAAGGGTGTAAATCACGAGTTTATAAATAAATCCATCTGTGAAATTCATACCAAGGAGAAAGCGTCTAGCCTTTATTTTAAGCTGTTTTTTATCGATATTTTTCATGGCTTATTTCTCCTTTCTGTGGATGGATAATACACCCACAAAGATACTCATCAAGATGACCATCAGGATGAAATAAATCCATGCAATCGCTGCTGCATATCCATAACCAAACCAAAAGGCTGAGTCAGGAGCACCAACTAGCATATGTGTTCTTGCAAGATCAAGAATACCACCAGCTTCAACAAATAAAGACATTGAAACGACGATATAAATAACTGCAACACCAATCAAAGGACTTATGGATGGTAATGTAATCTTCCAAAAACGATCCCATGGAGAAGCTCCATCAATGGATGCAGCTTCATAAATTGATGAATCAATCTTTTGAAGTCCGGCAAGGAAAATTAATATTGGAATCCCTGCATACCATAATACAAGTAGCATGGATGTGAGTAGAGATTCGATAGGGTTTGCTAGCCATGGTCCAAGATTTTCTGTAATATACATTAATGCTGCACTATCTTGAAGTGAGGGAAGCGATGTTGCATCTTGATTTGCTAATTCTGTAATAACTGGGCCTGTAGCAATGACGACAGGTAGGAAAAAGATGGTTCTCCATATACCCTTCATTTTAATCGGATTATTGATTAATACTGCAATCATAATCGAGAATACAACAACTAAAGGTACTGATAATACCATTTTGCCTAAATAGGTTCCAAATAATGGAAGTAAGACCTGGCTTCTAAATACATTTAAATAATTATTAAATCCGATAAATGTGGTGACTACACCGGTTTCTAGGCTGTAATAGGCAGTATGAAAGCTTAGATATAGTGAATAAAACATTGGATATAGGGTAAAGATTAAATATCCAATTAACCACAATAGAATAAACATATACCCAAAAAAACCTTCTCTTCTTTTTCTAGTCACCTTAATTTTGATGAAGGTAAATAAATAAAGTTTATTCAATTCTTTTCTTATGATGAAATTATGAGTTAGAGCGTAATGTATTTTTTCTGCAATTGGCCACCAATACTTTCTAAAAAACTCATTGATTGGATCATGTATCTTTTTCCATTGCGATGCAATGAAATCAAATGCCTTGTTCAAGGCTGATTGAACTGCATTTTTCATTTTTTCCTTAAAACTCTGAATCGATTTGATCATTTTTCTCATATGTTCACCACCCTATAGCTTCTTGCGGGAACTGTTTGGAATCCAATAAACTTTGTTGTATAGTTGTAGTTCACATAAATGATGACACCATTAGAGTAGGTAATTGCCACTAGTCCAGTTTGAAGGACTTCACGATTGACGACATACGCGTTTGTGACATGCTTTAGCGCATCATTAACAAAATGATAAGCTTCTACAATCTCATTCTCGTAATTGGCTAATGTCGTCGTATAAAAGACACTTGATGGCGTATAACGCATTTCATAGGTTCTTTCGTGAGTTAAAATATAACTTGGATTGATTGCGAAATCAACCATTGTTAAGAATCGATCCTCTGCAAGTGCGTTGAAATTTAGATAAGGCGTGTAATAGGAAATGCTGCCCTTCAAAATAATTGGTAGTAGTGGAACTAAATCTGTGTAGTAGTCATATTGACTATTTGTGATTTGCATATCTAAATAGCCGTCTAGGTAAGGATACATATATACGTTTGGCATTGATAGTAATAAATTATCATAGAGTTCAGCAATATCTTGGTAATAAGAAATGCTCGTTGTTCTACTAAAGTTACCAGAATCATAATAGCTAAACAAAGTTCTTCCTAAATTGCTCATGGAAAGACCCGAAACTCCCATATCTTCAATAAAGCCTAAATCATTCTTAGCCATTTTATAGCTTTCAGCTGGATATAAGAAATATATCTCAGTGAGTTGACCGTTTAGATTTCTCGTGCTTCTTACCATCTTTAATCTGTTTAAGGCTCTTGCAACATCTCTGTTATATGAAACTCGACTGGATTGGTTGGAAGAAACAACATAGTCATTGGCAAGATAAATCTGATTATCATCAGCAATGACTTCCTTCGCTAGACTTTGAATATCTTTTTTATCCCAAGAGTTTGCACGATATGGATTGGTTCTTAAATATCCATCTCTTGAATAACCCATTAATGTGATTTGCTGATTGGTAATACCATCTTCCTTAAATTGGTTATAGGCATTTTTAATTTGATTTGCTGTTGTCATGGTGACCCGAGTGGTACCAATAAATGAAGGCTCCTGATCACTCATAATATATCCAAGCTGAATTGGGATATTTCCATCATGTGTTTTTTCATTACTGGAAAGAACTCCTATTTCAATCAAATGATCACGATAATTCTTAGCAATCCCAACATAGGAAGCCTCTTGATTGGATAAGAAATTGAACTGTATTCGATAGTCTTGAGTGGTAAAGTCGGTTGCGATTGTATCGCTACCATCTCCAGCCTTGTTGATAATATTTCTATAAATTTGGCGAACATTATATCGAATACCGATACGGTGATATCTTGTTCCACTACCCCAGAATGTGGATAATAATTGTGCATTTTCAGATCCTTCAAGAATATTTGCATAAAATGCATTACCACCTGGTTCATGAACTATTCCATAAATAGGAATTGAAAGATTGGGTATGGTTTGTGTTGAGTATCCAATATCAGAGTTATAAAATCTAGCTTGAAAATAGGTATTATGGCGTGCATTTGTTCTAACTAATGCACCAACACCATCAGGAATAACGATATATCCTGGAATCTTATCTTCTCTTGCTGCACCAAAATATGGAAATACTTGAATGCCTAAAAGACGGAAAACCTCTCCTGTTTCCTTTAAGGATTCCATCGGAATATGAACTTCAATAGCACCATTATTCATGCTGATATCGACTGTAAAATTGATGCTCAAATGTTTAATATTGACATCAACTGTAAATGAACTACTTGTTCTAGAAGAGACATCAAGTTTGACTCTATTATATTTATAGCTACCTGCTTCAAGCATATAGGGTCTTAAACGGTCTGGCTCATCTTCTGTAACTGCACCATTATTTTGATAAGCAACCTCTGCAATTGTATAAAGGGATTGTGTTTGAATGGTTGCAGGTGAAATACTCGTTAATCTAACATACTCGACCCAAAGACCTGAATTCATTTGGTTACGATTAAGTGTGTTATCTTCTCTTTGGCCAGATGTTCCTTGAAATTCTGGTCTAGATGACCAAAAATATCCAGTTTCCTTATTCTTGACCATCAGTGAGAATGAGTCCACTTCAAAATAAACCTCTAGACCATCCTTATCAAACATGAGTTCATAGCCAAGCTGAGAAAGCTCAGCAGGTGTGTAGGAAAGCGTATAATTTGTTTGATAATCCAATAGCTTTTCTGGTGAAACCGTATCAGTTTGTGTATATCTTGAGCTTTCTAGTAAAAGCTGATTAATATACGGAAAATTCTCAACAGGCTCAAGGTCACTGATGATTTCATATTTTGATGTTGCAGCGTAGACAATGCCTAGAGTAAACATGGAAAATAGCATGAATACAATGAAATATTTTGTTATTTTAACCACGGATAATCAACTCCCTTATCACGTCTGAAATTAAGACGTAAACTTCGTTTAATAATAAATAGACAATGAAAAGAACAGCTAATATCATGACTGCCGTAAATAGACTGATCAAGATGTTTGCAATGGTTGGCTTTGTATCATAGTAATGAATTTCCTTAACCATGATAATCATATAAAGTCCAGTAATGAATAAACCAATAAACATAATAGTTGAATATATGAAGGCTTCATTATAGGTTAAGCCCTTAGAAATGATGGTTAGGATAGGTAGAGTGATAATCATTGGTAGAAGTGTGAATGCAGTTGCCTGATAAACATCTGATAATTTACCTTCTCCATCTCTAATACTACAAACGAGGTAGTTCGCTATGACCCATAGGAAAAATGGAACAAAAATGGTTGTCATTTGCTGGAACATGTTGATTTCAGCTGGAATGAAATTATTAAATAAGAATGAAGTTTCAAATATCCAATATACGTAAACCAAGAAGAAAAGTAACAGGTATATCGTTGCCGATAAATTTGAACCCTTGCTTTCTCTTTTAATTCCGTAATACCCATCACCTGGATGTCTAATAATATAAAATGGGAAGATGAGTTCTTGATAAAGCTTAAATTGGGATAGATATACCTTGAGTTTCTTAATAGGCTTTCTAACATAATCCATAAAATGAATAAAGCGATTGATGAAGTATAAAAGAATCATCCCTAGAAGGAAGAATATAATGACTTCCCCACTATCTAAAAGTGCAGTATTTCTAACTTCCCAAAATGCATTCGAATATCCATCTTGGTCTCTAGCAACTTGATAAAATTGCATTGCAGATTCATAATCCATATCTGCAAAATATGCATCGCCAATTCCTTTATTTGCTAAATCAAAGAGAGCATTCATTTGAAGAACTTGCTGCCATGGAACTAATGACTCTGAATATTTGCCATCCTGATATAAATCGATTGCGAAATGAACAAGATTTGCGAATTCAGTTGGAATGAATACTTGAAGTGATGATGTTGTTTTATCGATAGCATAAATATTACTCTTAGAATCGACTGCGATACCAGATGGACCCTTAAATAATCCTTTTTGTCCGTTTTGATCGAGTCCAGCAAAAATAAATAGTACTGATCCATCAGGACCATATTCGACGATGTACCCACCGGATTCTATCGTAAATATTGTATTATAGGGACCTACAAATAGATCTTCAGTGGTTTCAAAACCCCAAACGGAGCGGTTATAGACAAAGTTTGCGATATTAAGCTTTAAATAACCTGAATCGCTCTTGGTTGTTGTCAGAATTAGACCATCATGGTCCATTGCGATATTATAAACTGGTTTAGGAATCATCTTAAACCATTGTCTTCTTTGTTGTTCATCAAATAAAATGGATTTTAGGATGTTATCCCAAGTATTTGGAATTTGATTTCCACCAAAGAATCCAAAAAACACACCATCATTTTTAAACTCTGCAAGACCATTAATATT
>JAUSOA010000225.1 GCA_030656435.1 Acholeplasmataceae bacterium
ATATCCATTATAGGTTTTAGGATTATGCGATGCAGTAATCATGATTCCACCAGAGGCATTATAGTATCTTACAGCAAAGGATAGCATCGGTGTAGGTCTTAAATTGCTATATAAAAATGACTTGATTCCTACTGCTGCTAAAACCATCGCAGCTTCTTTAGCAAACTCTTTAGAATAGTGTCTGTTGTCATAGGCAATCGCGACACCACCTGTTTTATTATTTTTCTTTAAATAGTTAGCGAACCCTAAGGTTGCTTTTCTAATGGTATAGACATTGACACGGTTAGTTCCAACACCCATAAGACCACGAAGTCCTCCCGTACCAAAGGAAAGATCATTATAAAAAACTTCTTCAATTTGTTCTTCATTCAGTTGAATAAGCTCTTCAAGTAGTGTAGGATCTAAATCCTTTTGATTGAGCCAAAACTGGTATCTTTTTTCATAAGACATAAATTATCACCTGTAGTTATTATATAATAATATTTAAAAAAATGAAAAAAAATAACCAGAAATTACTGGTTATTTACTCTTGATTTCGTTTCTATTGTAGATCGATAGTAGTCCTTTTAGGACAAGATCGGGATCTCTAGTGATTGGATGCTTACAAAGAGGTGCAATTGTCGATGATAATCCACCTGTTAGAATGACATCAAAGTTCTCTTTAACCTCATCGAAAATGCGTTCGATTAAGCCATCAACTTGAGCAGCAACACCATAGGTAACACCAGATTGCATGCATGCAATTGTGTTGGTTCCTAATACCTTTTTAGGAACTTCAATATCGATATCTGGTAGGAGTGCTGTATTGCCTACAAGTGCCTTAATCGATATACCAACACCTGGGGTAATGATGACTCCAAGAATGGTTTTGTTCTTAATATAAATATATTTGATTGCAGTACCTAAATCGACAACTAAAATAGGGGATTGAATAGATTCTACTGCGACTGCGCTACAAATCAAATCAGCTCCAACTTCTCTTGGGTGATCTGTTTTTACGTTCAATCCAGTTTTGACACCGGGACCAACGATTAAGGGCTCGATTTTGAAATTTTTAGCTGCAATTTCTCTTAGCTTTTCAGTAATTCTTGGAACTACAGATGAAATCGCGATGGAATGAATTGATTTCATATCGTATAAATTTTTAATCGATAGCCAATATTCATCCGAGGTTTTGGTAACCTCAGTATTGAGACGGAAGGTATCAATGATTTGAACCCCATCTGAAATTCCTATGGATATATTGGTATTTCCAACATCAAAAAGTAGAATCATTTCAGTTACTCCTTTATTGTTTTTCTTTAACTTTCTGTAAGGCTAAAAGGATTGGCGTTCCGATAAATGCTGCAAGAATAGCCTCAACAAGCCCATTGGTTACAGCAATTGATACAATAAGACCAAAGAGTTGATCGGATGGAATTAGGGTTGTAACTAGCGCTCTTTCAAATACTACTAAAGCTGTTAGCACCAAAACTGTATGAATAAATGTTGCAAGAATTAATGTTGAAGGAATCAAGATTTTATCATGATCAGACTTTTTAATAAATGCGTAATATCCCATAATAAAGCCAACATTGATGACTAGAAATAGAATTGTAATCAGTGTTGAATTCCATGCAGTAAAGCCAATGATTGCTTGACCTGCATAATAAATCCCTAATGATGTTATCAAGGTAACCAAACCAAAAATATATATATCTGAATTCTTGACTTTCACTTCGATGACTTTAAATAGCTCTACGATATAAATCGCAGCAAGTGCAAATAAAAGTCTAGGTAATACAGATACTAGTGGGTTCACAAATGCTGGGTCTAGTGGACCAGTAGGTGTCGTTGCTGCACGAATCAATGAACCTAATCCAAAAAATAAGGCTAACACTAAACTGTATTTTTTTGGCAACAAAAAAACACCAATCAAGACAGGAATGTGTATCAATGTTAGAGCAACTGTACCAATCGTTATATAACCAATTTGAGGTACAAATGTCATCAACAAGATAATTGCTGCAAAAACCGATGCGAGAGTTAAATCTTTAATTTCATTTTTTTCCATTTTCTTCTCCTTTTTAGGCCACGATGGGTCCCATAAGTACTTTAATTATATAACGTTTAAATACGAATTACAAGGCGTAGAGAAAAAAAAACAATCCGAACTGGATTGTTTTGATCACTTAGTCTATGTAGGGTCCCCAGGGACTGTTGTCTGGATCGGTATAAACACGTTTTCCGCGGTTTAAATCGTTAATTAATGAAACATCCTCTTGACTTAATTGAATATCCTTCGCCTTGAAATTCTCTTCAATGCGCTCTGGTGTTACCGATTTTGGAATCATAATGACTCCATTTCTAAGTCCCCAAGCAAAAACAATTTGAGGAATAGATGCATTGTATTTTTTAGCGATATCACCTAATGTTTCACCCCAAATACCTTCAAATACGCCACCCTTCATCAGTGGACCGTAGGATTCAATGGCGATACCTTCACTATCTAAATAAGCCTTTAGGGGCACTTGAGATAGTCCTGGATGTAATTCAACTTGATTGACCATTGGTTTAATCGTCGCTGTTTCAAATAAATCAGTTAAATGAGATCTTGTAAAATTAGAAACACCGATTGCTTTAACCTTCTTTTCAAGATAGAGTGTTTCAAAGAATGCCCAAGTTTGCTGATTGATTAATTTGTTTTGATTTGGCCAGTGAATTAAATAGAGATCAACATAATCAGTTTGAAGCTTAGCCAACGATTCTTCAAATTGTGCTCTCATTTTAGAAACCGTTGAATGTCCACGCTGCTTGGTCGTAATAAATATTTCACTTCTTGGAATCTTTGATTCCTTGATGGCTTCGCCAACAGATTCCTCATTTTTATACATTTGTGCAGTATCAATATGTCTATAGCCAACATTTAAGGCATGTAAGACGGTTTCCTTTGCACTTTTTCCATCAGCTACAAGAAATGTTCCTAGTCCAATCATCGGCATTTTCACGCCATTTGATAAAATTTTGTTCATGAGTTACTCTCCTTTAATTTTTTGATTAAATCTGGGGTGAGTGTGTTTAACACCGTAAATAGCATTTTTCTCGCTGCATCTAAATCCTTTAAATCCATCATTGCTGCAGTTGAATGAATATATCTTGCAGGTAGTCCAATCGTTGTTGCGAGTACTCCACGGTTCATATCGAGTGCCTTTGCAGCATCGGTTCCACCCATCGATACGAAATATTGATGAGGAATGGAGTGCTTCTTAGCAAGCTTGACAAAGAAATCGAGTAGTCCTTGATGCATTACATTTCTTGGATCATACATGCGGAGTAAAAATCCTTTTCCTAAGCCACCAAGTGCATCTTTATCAAGTGCATCATTGACTGGTGAAGCATCTAGTGCTAAAAAGACATCTGGGTTGAAATAGTTAACACTGGTTTCAGCACCACGTAAGCCAACCTCTTCTTGAACAGTAGCACCACATACTAAAGTAAATGGTAGTTCAAGTGTATCAAACTTTTGGATAGCCTCCAAAGCTAATGCACAGCCATAGCGATTATCGATTGCCTTAGAAATGACACGGTTTGGATTTTTAGTATAAGCAAATGGATTATCATATAAGACCATATCGCCTAGGGCTACACCGTAGGAAAGCACTTCTTCCTTTGAGGATGCTCCTATATCTAAAACTAAATCAGTAAATGTAGTGTTTTGTTCTTTTTTTAAGTGAGGTGGTATTGCTCCAATGACACCTTTGATTATTCCATCCTTTGTGTGTATGTTCAAAACCTGAGAGATAAAAACCTCACCATTTAAGCCACCAATAGGAGATATCTTGAGCATACCAAGCTCTGTGATTCCAACGACAATTAATCCAACTTCATCCATATGTCCAGCAACCATCACCACAGGAGCATCCTTAAGCTTCGATTTTTTGACTGCAAAAATAGAGCCCAATCGGTCGGTTTCAATAGTAAAGCTAGGATATTTTTCCATAAAGCCTTTCATATAGGCTCTAATATCCTTTTCATAGCCACTCGTGCCTTCTAAATCGAATAAATCCTTATAAACTTTCTTTAACATTTTTTTCTACCTTTCCAATGAGCTGATAGATGGGTCCAAGTACTCTTTTCTTGATTTCGTATTCTGTCATATAGCGGGATTCCTCTAAATGATTGTTTATTTCGATAATTTTAAAGTGATTTTCAATATATTCAACGCTTTCTTGAAAAAGAGTTGGATGATCAGTTCTAAACTGTAGAAATCCATGATCCTTTAGAAGATTTTGATAGGTTTTTAAAAATGTTGGATAGGTGAGTCTTCTTTTATGATGTTTTTTCTTTGGCCAGGGATCAGAGAAATTTAAATAGATGCCATCAATTGAATCTGAATCGAAATATAGATTTAAAAACGATGCATCTCCATGAATGATTATTAAATTATCTAGCTTCATGGCTTCTTTTTTTTCAATAATGCGGTAGCAAACATTAATATTGATTTCCATCGCGATAAATATATCATCAGGATGATCATTTGCTAGCGAAGAAATAAAAGAACCTTTTCCACTTCCAATTTCAAGAAATGCCCTTTTTTCTTTGAATTCCAGTCTTTTCGGCTCAATAATGACACCATAAGCCTCAAGGATTTCCTTGGTTGCGTATTTTACTTTTTTTTGTCTCATAATTAATCCATTCTAAAAACTGAAAGCGGTAGCATAACTACCACTTTGATTTTCTTGTTTTAGTTGATGCCAAAATACTTAACCAAGTCTTCCTAAGCCTTCGGTTAAGATAAAGTCTGAAATTGCCATCATTGCTTTATCTGAGTCAGACCCAGTCACATGAACGACAATCTTTTCACCTTTATAAATGCCTAAGGACATGAGTCCCATAATTGACTTTAAGTTGACAGTCTTTCCCATTGCAGTCAAATCGATTTCAGAATGAAATGACATTGCGAGATTTACAAGTCTTGTAGCGGGTCTTGCATGAATTCCATATTCAGAAATAATTAGAAATGATTGTTCCATTAGTTTTCCTCTCGTATCTTATCATTTAGGTAGGATAAGACTTCCTTTGTATGATTTTTAATCAGTAATGTGAGTTCCTTGCCCTTCAAGAATGTCGGAATAGACAGTTCGGAAAGCTTCTTTGAATCCACTTTTTTAATATCCTTTACTAAAACCTTCAATCGTTGATGCTCACTAGATAGTGCACTAATATTTTTTGGATTGCCTAGTGCAATTGCTAGTGTTTCTAAATAGAGTGTATCAATAGGTATTTGTTTAACCTTTGGTTTGCGTTTTGTTTTTCTTCTAACGACTCTAAGGATAATGAATAAGAATATTAAAGATAATAAAACGATACCTAAGATATTTAAGATGTAATGATATTCCTCATTGATGCCCAATATATTCCACATAAAATACCTCCACTCATATAGATTATATCTATAAATCCATTATTTTTCAATCATTTTATATACATTGCATCACCAAAAGAAAAGAATCGGTAATGGGTATCCACTGCTTCAAGGTATGCTTTTTTTATAAATTCAGTTCCAGCAAGTGCGGAAACCAGCATAATCAATGTTGACTTAGGCAAATGGAAATTAGTAATCAAACGACTGACTGCCTTAAACTGATAACCAGGATAAATAAATATGGATGTATCGAATGTTCCAGGAATGAATTTCTCGTTAAAATTACTTTCAATTGTTCGAAGTGATGTCGTGCCAACACAAACAATTCTTTTCTTATTTTGGATTGCACTATTGAGCTTATTTGCACTCTCAAGTGTCATCGTATAGGTTTCTTCATGCATATGATGCTCTAGAATGTTATCAACCGATACTGGCTTAAATGTACCCAATCCAACATGGAGTGTTATGGGAACAATTTCAACACCCTTTTGTTTCAGTTCTTCAAGTAATTCCTTTGTGAAATGAAGTCCTGCAGTCGGTGCAGCTGCACTTCCTAAATCTTTGGCGTAAACTGTTTGATAACGATCTTTTTCGATCAGCTTTTCTGTTATATAAGGAGGAAGTGGCATTGTTCCAAGTGCTTCAAGTATCTCAATAAAGATACCTTCATAAAGCATTTTAAAGGTTCTGATGCCTTCATCTTTCATACCAATACATTCTGCAATTAAAAGTGTTCCAAAATGGATTTTAGTACCTATTTTGACTCTTTTTGCAGGCTTTGTCATCGCATCCCAGATGTTTGGACTCGTTTCCTTTAAAAGTAAGACTTCGATTAAGGCATCTGTTTCTTCCTTAATGCCTAAAAGTCTTGCAGGAATAACCTTGGTATCATTAATAACTAAGACATCATCTTGATCTAAATGATTCTTGATGTTATAAAAATGCTCGTGCGTAATTGATTCATCACTGCGGTCTAAAATCATTAATCTAGAATGATCTCTTTTTTCACTTGGGTGTTGCGCTATTCTATCCTTTGGTAAATTAAAATCAAAATCACTTAGTCTCATCATCAAAAAGTCCTTTATAGTATTTTATGCCTAAGGCCTCGTAGGCTTTTTGGGTTGCCATTCTACCTCGTGCTGTTCTTTTAATATAGCCTTCCATTAGTAAATATGGCTCATAAACATCTTCAACTGTCGTGATTTCCTCACTGATGGTTGCAGATATTGATTCTATACCTACTGGACCACCACCAAATTTTTCGATTATACTTCTTAAATATCGATAATCGGTATGGTCGAGACCGTTGTGATCTATCCCTAATTTGGATAGGGCGTGATTGGTTATTTTTTCTGTGATGATACCATCACCGATAATTTCTGCGAAATCCCTAACTCTTCTAAAAAGTCTATTTGCAATTCTTGGTGTTCCCCTGCTTCTTTTAGCAAGTGCGTTGATTGCGTCCTCACCAATTTCATTTTGGTAAACCTTGGATGTTCTTCTGACAATCTTTTTTAAATCCTCGACATCATAATAAGAAAGTCTCATGACAACACCAAATCTATCTCTTAATGGAGCGGATAAATCACCAAATCGAGTTGTTGCTCCTATTAAGGTGAAAGGTGGTAAATCAATTCGAATGGATCTCGATTCATGATCTTTACCAATGACGATATCTAGGACATAATCCTCCATTGCAGCATATAAAACTTCCTCAACAAAGCGAGGAAGACGATGGATTTCATCAATAAATAAAACATCTCCTGGGTTTAAGCTACTTAAAACAGCAGCCAAATCACCGCTTCTTTCAATTGCTGGTCCAGAAGTAATCTTGATTTGAACACCAAGCTCATTTGCGATGATTTGAGCAAGCGTTGTCTTGCCAAGACCTGGAGGTCCATATAATAAAATATGATCGAGTGCTTCTTTTCTTTTTAATGCAGCCTTTATATAGATATCAAGCATTTCTTTGATATCTTCTTGACCAATATACTGGTCTAATGACTGGGGACGAAGGCTTTGATCTTCATCCTCTTTGATTGACATTGCTGTAACAATTCTATCTTTATCCATGGAATACCTACTTTAATAAGAGTTGTAAAGCTTGCTTAATCATTTTTTCTACAGGTTGATCTAAATCTATTTTTTTCATGACTTTTCTGATCTCAACCTTGGAGTAACCAAGTGCAGAAAGTGCGTCCTCAACATCATTTTTTTGTGTTGGAATGAGTTCATCATCAGCATCGACAAGCTTGCCCTTTAAATCTAGAATAATTTGCTGAGCACTCTTGATACCAATACCAGGAAACTTAGTTAAATACTTAACATTACCCTCTTCAATCGCGATGATGATATCATTGATTGCATCGGTTGCCAAAATTGAAAGTGCACTCTTTGGACCAATGCCGGACACGCCAATAAGGCGAATAAACAGCTCTTTTGATTCAAGGGATGAAAAG
>JAUSOA010000231.1 GCA_030656435.1 Acholeplasmataceae bacterium
ACTTGCCATTAATATTAGTGTATCAATTGTTTGATTGTATTCACCCTTATAAATTTCACCATGAGAACCATGTTCGATAAGCATGGTACTTTCGTTAAAACTATTCGAAGCACATAATTGACTAAAAAGCTTTTCGAATCCTTTTATATCCATCATTATCACTCTTTTCTCTAGGTAAATTATATAATGAATTGGTGATGTTTACAATATTTTCTTTTTTATAAAATCGTGCTATAATCTAGACATATCTATACTTGAAGGGGGCTTCTTTAAATGAAAATTAAAAAAATAATTCTAGGTATGTTTTTCTTTGTGTTTATATTTTTTATGTTTGGTTGTAGTAGTGAAAACCGCGGTCCAATTGATAATGATGATGACTCAGGTATAGTCAATTTAGGTAACGGAACTTCACCCACGAGAAAAATCATCTACAAGGCTGAGCTTACGATATTCACAAACCGATTTGATGATGCAGTCGATTATGTGAGTGGTTTATTACTTTCTGATGAGTGGTTTGATAATGAAACAGTTTCTGAACGTAGAGCTACCTTTGTCTTGCGTATTAAAACTGAAAGATTAGATGAAGTTCTTGAAGATATTAGATCATCCTACCCAGTTAGAGATTATGCGAAGTCAGCAACAGATGTTTCCCTAGCTTATCAGGATGCATCGGATAAGATTACAGCACTTCAGCTTCAGAAAACAAGATTACTTGAGTTATATGAAACGGCTTCTCTATCGGATATGATTACGATCAACACACAGCTTTCATCCATAGAAATAGAAATTGCTAAGCTTCAAGGAACACTCAATCAGTTTGATAGTCTTGTTGATTATAGTGTCGTTGAAATCTATATATATAGTTCAGCTGTAGCAAGTAGACTTCCCTTCTTTAACCGAGTCGGGTTAGCCTTCGAAAATGGTTTTCTAGCTGTTGTTGCTATTCTAGATGGAATCGTGATTGCTTTAGCGACCTTACTTCCAATTGCTATTGTATTTGTGCCATCAGGATATGGAATATACCGTCTTGTTAAGTATGTAAACAAGCGAAAAAAAACAAAGAAAACAGTCTAATTATTGAATTCAAGGGGACAAAATGAAAAAAGTCATTGGTGTAAAGTCAAAAGGAAATATGGTTTTAAATGGTATTGCTTTGACTGTAGGCATGTTTTATTTCTCAGTCTTGCTTTATGTATCAACTAGAAATGCAGTTTTAGCAGATGGGACAGAATTTTTCTTGATTGTTATTATTTTACTTTTTCTAATTCTAATCTCGGTTTGGATTCAATATGAGAAGAAACCAAAAAATATGATAGAATGCGATGAAGAATACATTCATTTAAATTATCCTTCATTTGTGGAAAGTATTCCATTGTCATCAGTTATCCAGGTAACACCAAAACAAGTTCCTAGTCGAGCTATGCTTTACACATTTGGACGTGTGATTGTTCATACAGAGCAAAAAAAGTATGAAATTGGTGTGGTTTCTGAATGTGAAGAAGTTGCTTTAGAAATTATGAAGCTAGTTAAAAAAAAGACTACAGTTTATTAATCAAAATCATATCAATGCAGTTTTTATGATTTCATCTTAAATCCATGGGAGGGATTAAATGTTTAAGAAAATCTATTTAATAGGCCTCGTTTTGACTCTTATAATGCTCGCTGTTCGTTTGATCATCATTAGAGATATCATGACGTCTAAGCTTGTTATGACTGAAATTTTACTAACCCTTCTAGTCTCACATTTAGTATTTGCGCTATCAATATTTATAATGAGGCTAGTTAGATTTATGTATGATAAAGACATGCATGGTACTGTTTATTCTTATGTCTGGATTGCAGTTTCACTATTGACTATATCAGGTCTAGTAATATATGCAGGTGGAATTTATAACAATGAGGTTAACCAGTTTTTATACAATGGAGTATGGATGATTAGCATGGGATTATGGATGGAAAATCATCTTGCTCGGATGGAAGAATTAGAAGAAGAGACTAAAAAATACACAACAAATGATGAGATAAAAGACAAACTATAAGATTCAAATTTGGAAACAAAATTCTAATGTCAATCCGGCTCGCTTTTTAATAAAAAATTGTTAAAAAAATAAATCAAAAGTATTGACAGCCCTTTTTCACTGTAGTAAAATATAAGTGAAATGGCACTTAAGTACATAGAGTGCCAAATAAAAGGAGGCGAAAAATATGCTTGGTCTAACACCATTTAACCGAAGTGCGGTACGTCGTTCAGATGAGAAGGATGATTTCTTTGATATGATTGATGAGTTCTTCAACAACAGCTTCTATCCAAACAGAAATCTTCGTCAAGACACCTTTAAAATCGATGTCAAGGATGAAGGGGATTTCTACACTGTAGAAGCTGATCTACCTGGAATCAAAAACGAAGAAGTCGAATTGAATTATCAGGATGGTCAATTGTTGATTTCTATCAACAGAAAAGAAGAAAAAAAAGAAGAAAAAAATAATTACATCCACCGTGAACGCAAGCTTACCTCAATGAGACGTGCAATCAACTTAGGTGACCTTGTAACTGATCAAATTGAAGCAGAACTAAAGGATGGCATTCTCAATATTAAGGCTCCAAAGGCTGCTCAAATTGAGCAAAAGACAAGAATTCAAATCAAATAACAGGTATAAAGGGGTGTCCAATTCACTGGATACCCTTTTTCTAACTAAATGAGTATTCGTTTTATATAAAGAATAAGCTCTTTAAAATATGAAATTGAATGCACTCATAAATCATCTTTTCATAAACAATAACCTTATTTGCTGTTGTTATAGTATAATAAGAGTATATAAAATAAAAATAACAGGAGAAAAACGATGAACATAACATCCTTCTTAAAACCATTCTATGATTTGACACTTGTATATAACGATCAAACGTTAAGTGATGCCTTGATAACCATGACAAAACATCGGTATACATCCATACCTGTTATCACGAGAGATCAAAAATACGTTGGCACCTTAACAGAAGGCGATATTTTACACTTTGTCTTGCAAAATGTGGAATGTCTAAACTCTGATAATTTGGATAAATATCTAGTATCAGAGGTTAAAAGACATAGAGATTACGATTCAGTAAGTGTGACTGCAACCATGCCGATGCTACTATCTAAGGCATCGAATGAGAATTTCGTTCCAGTTGTCGATCAAAACGAGAATTTTGTCGGTATTATCACTAGAAAAACACTTCTCGATTATTTCTTTGAACACAATTTCTTGGTCCTATAACTTTTAAAAACAGAATCATGAACAAAACAAAAGAACAGTTGCTATTTTAGCAGCTGTTTTTATTTGTAAAAACGAAGTAAAAAAAGACAATATGCCTTGACATCATTTCTTCGCGTGCTATAATATAGATGAATATCAATATAGATGAATATCAATATAGAAAGAAGGGCTTTTATGGAACTGGATTATGCATTACTATTTAAATCACTTTCAGATGATAATAGACTGAAAATTCTTGAATTGCTGATTCAAGGAGAAACCTGTGGTTGTACATTGATCGATAAACTTACAATCAAGCAACCAACTCTATCCTACCACCTTAAAACACTAACTGAATCTGGACTAACCGTTGCTTATAAAGATGGTAATTGGGTTAAGCATCATGTTGATATGGAAAAAATAGATAAGATGATTGAGTTTTTAATCAACTTGAAGAAATCGGAGACAACATGCAAATCATAGGTAATATCTTTAGTTGGTTAAATGATCAACTACTCAAAATGAAATGGCTAGATGATTCAGTTAGATGGTTTTTCGGGGATTTATTAAATATTGATAAAGAGTCTATGTTTTTTGAAAGCATCTCGTTCTTTGTTTATGATGTGATTAAAATCTTTATTTTATTATCAGTATTGATATTTATAGCATCCTATATACAGTCTTTTTTCTCACCAGAACGTACAAGAAGAATATTATCTAAGCATAAGGGTGTTGGAGCGAACACGATAGGTGCGCTATTAGGGACAGTTACACCATTTTGTTCATGCTCATCAATTCCTATATTTATAGGGTTTACCAAAGCAGGGCTACCCATCGGTGTCACCTTCTCATTCTTAATCTCTTCACCACTAGTTGATTTAGCTTCAATTATTTTACTTGCTAGTATCTTTAATTGGAAGGTAGCACTTGCATATGTAATTGTAGGACTCATTATCGCGATTATTGGTGGTAGCTTGATTAGTCTATTCAAAATGGAAAGATATGTAGAAGATTTTGTAATGCAAAAAACTGAGGTCCCTGCAGGCCAAGAAGTTGAAGCAATGGAAGAATATCAACCATCTAGAAAAGAACGTGCAACCTATGCAATCAATCAGGTCAAGGAAATCATTCGAAAAGTATGGCTATATGTCATTATCGGTGTTGGAATTGGTGCGATTATTCACGGTGTCATTCCTGAGGAGTTTATATCGAAAATATTAGGAAATGATAACATATTTTCGGTCTTAATCGCAACCCTGCTAGGAGTTCCTATGTATGCAGATATATTTGGAACATTACCTATTGCTGAAGCCTTAGTCTTTAAGGGTGTAGGAATAGGCACAGTACTCGCATTCATGATGGCAGTTACTGCATTATCACTACCATCCATGATTATGATCAAAAAAGTGGTTAAGCCTAAATTATTACTTATGTTTGTAGGAACTGTAACCATCGGTATTTTAATTATGGGTTATTTATTTAACGCATTCAGTTATTTACTCATTTAGG
>JAUSOA010000232.1 GCA_030656435.1 Acholeplasmataceae bacterium
TACTGTTTCTATTAGAATTAAGACAATAAACAAAATTAGAGAAAAACTGTTTAATGAAGTTTGGAACCCATAGATTACAAAATTAAGTAATACGACTGATATGATCATGCTAAATGAATAGGCAAGAAAACCATTGCTAAAAGACCAAAACTTGCGAGTAGAAAAAATCAATACTGATAATGAATTAATTAGTGTGATTGCGCTAGTTATAATGATTATTGCTTTATTTTGAATTAAGAGTACGGTAAACAATGCTAAAAAAACGTTCACAATGAATCCATTCATGATTGTCTTTTTTGTTACAGTCACTTTAAAATTGTTTAGAAAAAATACTGCTGATTCTAATTTCATTGTCCACCCTATTTAGTAAAGTAAGAAAGAATGCTAAATAAATCTTACATATTTAACTTAATATAATATATCTCGTTTTTATATTTCTTATACTTTAAACTTATTTGAAATCTAATTCATATAGTAAATTATAGATTGGTATGGTTATACCTTATAAAGATAGTTGCATATTTGATGAACTTGTCCTCTATAATTACCTAAACCACAGTATTCAAGTTTAAAATTACACTTTTCTAATACTTTGATAGATGCTATATTGTCACTACGACATATTCCCCATATTTGATTAATTTCTAGTTTATCGATAATATATGGCAAAAAATGCTTCAAAGCTTCTGATGCGTATCCATTATTGGTGTATTTTTTTCCTATATGATAGCCAACTTCCCATTCATCCTCAATTGGTACTGCTTGTAAATAACCGATATTTTCGCCAGTCTTTAATAAGATGGGATAAACAAATGGACCGTTTACATTGTTGTAGCAATCCATTAAAGTCTTTATAACTTTTTTTGCTTCTTGTTCTGTTTCAAAAACTTCATCTGGAACAAATAACCGATTGTCATCGTCTAGAGAGTTAAGATGAACAGAATTAGCCATGTTTATGTCAAATGTAGTAATGATAAGCCTGTCTGTTTTGATTGTAAGTTTTTTCATTATTTCTCCTAAAATTGGAGTTCAAATCCCCTTTTCTCCACTGTGTTAGGCTACCTATTTTAATACAAATTATCACCCTGTAAGAATTTTTAGCACCCTTGATAAAGCTTGGGTAATCGAAAATAATCTTGGGTCTTTAAAATTAACTTGATATATAATAATATATCTATTGCTTCAAAATTATTTGTTTTTTTGAATAGTATCTTGTTCTTCAAAAATGTTGCAATCCTTTTTAATCATTTTTATAAATTCTTTAATTTTTATGACTTTTTCATCATATGTCATAATCGAAAAATTTTGTTCTTTTGGCATTATTGTTTCAATAAAACTCTTTAAACTCTCAGGGGCACATTTACATTTTTCATGAAGAGATAAGAGATATCCATAATCTACTTCTTTTAGAGGATACATCTGTTTATTAGATGACTTATTTTTTTTATATACGTCAAATTCATCAACTATTTCTTGAAGTTTTTGTACCAATAAAGTACAACTTTCAATCAGTAGTGTATATTTCATATTCGCTAATCCTCTTTCCTCAAATTCATCTATTTTTACACTTCAATTCATTTACAACTATCTGTAAATGCACTGCTATGATTTTCTGGGACACATAGGTACCACCCTATAATGGTTCCATTATTTCACAATAAATCACTATTTATATTCCATTAATTTTATTTAAAACTTCCTGCCCATAAATTGTAAGCTGTATATAGTTTTTATTTGCTTTATCTATAATTTGAATTAGGTTATGTTCTAAAAACTTAGCTTTTAGTTGCCCCACAATTATGTCATCTAAATATGAATAGGTTTCATTTACAGTTTTGTAAAAAATTTCACGAAATTTGGAATCTTCAATCGGTGAAAGTAGTTTCGGAGCAATATAATAATAGACATCTCTTATAGTTTCTTCTAATGTTGTTTTGACAAGAGGTGGCATTCCTGAACTATGGATTGTTCTATATTGAATATATTTTGTTTGTATCTTTTTATCCAAAAAAGTTACATCCCTCAATTTTTGAAATAATGAAAGTTCTTCTTTAAGTTCACTATTTTCAATTCTGAATTTCTCAATTTCTATTTGACAACCTTCCATAGCCTTTATTTTTGAATTTAGT
>JAUSOA010000233.1 GCA_030656435.1 Acholeplasmataceae bacterium
TACCTTTTACACCTATTTTATAAAATAGAAGAAACTTTGATAAGATTTATGGGAAAATTCTCACAACTTTGTGGATAACTCTTCGATTATAAACAAAAAAAGCACCTTTCTCAATGAAAAGTACTTTTTCAACAGTCTGAAGCTTCCGAGAGGAAGCTTTCATAGTTAATTATTAGGTACAACTACCTTTGGATTGATGTTTTCAAGTGGAAATGCAATATAGACTGTTTTTGTGAGTGGGTTTCCAGCTGACATAAATGTATAATCTAGCTTTAGATATAGGATAGGATCACTAACTTCTACAAACCATAAAGGTCTTAAGGGTAAATCGTAATTAAAATTAACTTGAATCGATCGAACTGTTGTTGATAATGGTGCTGGAGCAGCCATACTTCTAACGTCTGTCCATGGAGTTTTTAAGACTGCAGTTGCAGTTACAGAATTCACCGTATAGTTAGGTTTAGCAGTATAGAACATATTGAATTTGTAAAAGCCACCAGTTAACACTTTTTCACCATCAACTTCACTTTCAACAGGATTTTTCAATTCCTGCCAAACAATGGAAAGCTCGAATGCATCGATCTCTTCAATATCAGTAAATTCTTTTATAAAAACAGTATTTGATGTCACCTCGGCATCAAAATGAACCTTTTGATTGTTCGTATATGCACCGATATATGCAGATAAGACAAGTGCAACAGGAATAACAGTAATAAAAGATATAACGACAATCTTAATTCTATTTAAATGCAACCAAAGCCAAAAGCTTTTTTTCGTATCATTTTTCACATTATTTTTCATATTTATAGAATAACTCCTTCATCTTGTGTACAAACTCTATTATACATCAAAAACATAAAAAGAAAAAGAGTTAACAAGAAACTCTCTCGGTTTCTTCATTGACTTAAAATGCAAAAATAAGGTATAATGAAATGGTACAACATGTATATGACAATTTGAGAAAATCAGTTGTTAAAAATAAAAAAATATGGAGGTGTAAGAATGCTAAACATAGCACTCAATGCTGTAGAAGCAATCATCTCCGGTTTGCTAATCGTAATTGCACTTGTTTTAGGATATTTCTTACGTGTTTGGCAACACGAAAAAAACTTAAAATCAAGTCGCGACCTCGCTGAAATAATTGTTGAAGATGGAAAAAAAGAAGCAGAAAAATCAAAAAGAGAAAGTGTTTTAGAAGCAAAACAAGAAATATTTGCATTACGTAAAGAATTTGATAATGACATACGTGAACGCAGACAAGTCGTGGTTAACCTTGAAAGTAAGGTATCACAGCGCGAAGACACACTAAATCGTCGTGTACTTCATTTAGATAAACGTGAAGAAACGTTAACTCTCAGAGAAGAAAAACTCGATGAAAAGAAGGAACAGCTTGAACAATTAAATAGCAAAGCGGAAGAAGTCTTGAAACAGCAAGAAGAAAAACTGATGGAGATCTCTAGTCTAAGTATGGACGAAGCACGAGATATCATTATGGCAAGAGTTAGAGATAGCCTCTCGGACGAAATCGCTGCCTACATCAAGGACGAAGAAGAAAAGGCTAAAACTGAAGTGGTAGGACGTTCTAAACAATTGTTGTCACTCGCAATCCAAAAGTATGCAAGTGAAACAACAACAGAAAGAACTGTTTCTGTCGTAGATTTACCAAACGATGAAATGAAGGGCCGTATTATTGGACGTGAAGGACGTAACATTCGCACAATAGAGGCATTAACCGGTGTTGATTTAATTATTGATGACACACCTGAAGCAGTCGTTTTGAGTGGATTTGATCCGATTAGAAGAGAAATTGCCAAACGCGCATTAATGACGTTAGTATCCGATGGTCGTATTCATCCAGGACGTATTGAAGAAGTTGTTGAAAAAGCAAGAGTCGAAGTGGATATATTTATCCGCGAGGCTGGTGAAGATGCAGTATTTAAGGTAGGGATTGGTAGAATACATCCTGACCTAGTGAAATTAATGGGTCGCTTGAGCTTTAGAACAAGCTATGGCCAAAACGTATTGAAGCATTCGATTGAAGTTGCATTCTTAGCTGGTAAGCTAGCAGCAGAAATCGGTGAAGACGAAATGATGGCACGTCGTGCTGGATTGCTTCATGACATCGGTAAAGCAGTAGACCATGAGGTCGAAGGTGGACACGTTGAAATTGGAGTTAATATCGTCAATCGTTATAAGGAACCAAAAGAAGTTGTGGATGCGATTCAATCCCATCATGGTGATAAAGAAGCAGAAACGATCATTGCAGTATTGGTCGCAGCAGCAGATGCATTATCTGCAGCACGTCCAGGAGCAAGATCAGAATCAATGGAAAATTATATCAAACGATTGGAACAGTTAGAAGCCATTTCCAATGAAATTCCTGGAGTTGAAAAGTCATACGCTATTCAGGCTGGACGCGAAATTAGAGTCATCGTCAAGGCTGATCAAGTCGACGATTTATCAACCTTCAAGGTCGCTCGCCAAATCAAGGAACAAATCGAAGCGAAGATGACATACCCTGGAACAATCAAGGTTACAGTTATCCGTGAAACACGAGCAACAGACATTGCAAAATAAGAGGCTTAGGCCTCTTTTTGTTAGATAGAAAGAAGTGATGAGATGAAGGTATTATTTATCGGTGATCTTTATGGTAAGCCAGGTTTGGAAATGCTTATAGATCACTTAACTGAACTCAAAAGCAAATACCGTCCTAATGTAATTATCTTGAATGCCGAAAATGCTTCCTATGGTCGCGGAATTAGCCTAAAGATATATAAGGAACTCATGAGCATGGGTATACACATGCTCACGATGGGTAATTGGGTTTGGGGAAATAAAGAGCTTTTTGAATTTATTGAAGAATCCAATATCGTTAGACCCTTTAACTTTAGAAATGCACCAGGTAAAGGGGCATTAACAGTGAACTATAACGGTAAAAAGCTTTTAGTGATTAATGCACTAGGTAGAACTTTTATGAATCCAAATCTTGATGATCCCTTTACTGGAATTGATCGTATTCTAGAAATGGAAAATGCAGATTACACTTTAGTCGATATTCATGCCGAAGCAACCTCTGAAAAGGTAGCTCTAGGTCATTATTTAGATGGTCGAGTGAGTGCAGTTATCGGAACGCATACACATATCCCAACAGCAGATGAAAGAGCATTACCTAAAGGAACGCTATATATCACAGATGTTGGCATGACAGGACCCTTAAATGGAGTCATTGGTGTAACCAAAGAAATTGTATTAGACCGCTTTATTAATGGCTTTTCGAACCCAAATGAAGTTGCATCTGGAGCGAAACAACTTAATGCAGTCATTATGGATTTTGAGAAAAAAACAATACAAAGAATACATATCGAAAGCGAAACAGTG
>JAUSOA010000029.1 GCA_030656435.1 Acholeplasmataceae bacterium
AGTTCTCCAAATAACTCTTTAATATCGCCAAATGTTTCCTTAACTTCATTTCTTCTTGATTTTAATTCATTTCGATAAGTAATGAGCATCTCTTTATCATCAGATGAGAGTTCAAAATCACTATCTCTAAAAATTTTGATATTGTTTTTGAGTTCATCCCAAGACGTTTTTGTAGTTTTTGCTAATTCAACATTTTCTAAATGTGTTTCTCTAATCGATTGAAAGAGCTCCTTGATGTATGAAATCTTGTCTGAATTTGTCATCTCAAGCGTTGAAGATGATAAACCAACGACTAGATTGATTCCTTCACTTAGCGTAAGCACATCTTGGTTATCTAAATCGTTTTGTGGAATCTCATTTAAAGAGTTGGTATTGATTACTTCTCTTGAGGCCATTCTCTCAAATTGTGAGAGTGCATCTAGTGAAGTACATCCCATTAAAACAAGTAGCATAGATAGTGATACGATAACTCCTAATAGTTTTTTCATTTTTATGTTTCTCCTCTTAAAATTTATACCTTCACTTTAAACGATTCCATGGTTGAATGCAATCCAACATGATGTAAGTTGCGAAATAGCCTAATTAACATACAAAAAAGGGAATCGCACTAGATTCCCTTTAACTATATTCTTTATTATGGTAAAGCGTTATAAGCTGCATTCATCCAATCACTTGTGAAATAGCTTGTAAGTGATGTATATACTGTTGAAGTATCAGTAGCCGTTTCATCAACCATATTAATCATTAGATGTTGAGCTCCAAATATTCCAGCATTTTGTACAGTAGATGAAATATTTTGTCCAAATGTTTGAGAAGCTCTGAGTTTCACATCATCAGATACATTAATATTGATTTCTTCTCCATCACCTAAACGTACTGCAGAGGAAACAACTTTATTTGAGCCATAGAAGCCCATTAAACCGCCTACATAGAAGTTTTTATTGGTCACTGCTTCGTTGTCATTCTTGACATGAGTTAAATCAATGGATCCACCAAAGAACGCATTCACAACATTGCTATAAGCAATACCTGCGATACCACCAGCGTATACTGAATAGTTTCCTGAAGTTGAATCTGCAGTTGTTCCGAAGGTTACATCAACCTGAATAGATCCTGTTGTATAAATATCTTCAACTGAACGATTGACATTTCTTGCATTATGGTAGCCAATTAAGCCACCAACGTTAATTTGTACATCTCTATTTTTGAATGCTGCAGCCAATGTAACATCGACTGTTGCATCTGATTTGACTTGCTTTAGCTTCGCATCTTCAGTAAGAAGACCAACTGCTCCACCGACTCTAATTCTTCCATAGGATGTTGTTCTTATTTTAACCAAGACATTATCTAGCTCAGCATCAACCATTTCACCCTTGAGTTCTCCTACAAGTCCACCAACAAATGCTTGAACCGTACTCGATGTTGAATAGTTGATTGTAGAATTCGATACCTTGACATTTTCAATTTTAGCTATTGAAGATGACACATAACCAGCAACAATTCCCGTTCTAGAGGATGTTGTCATTGTTAGTGGTGTTGTTGCAGTACCGATATTGATATTGTCAAAATTAACATTCTTGATTGTTCCAGAGGAAACATAACCAAAGACTCCAGTATAGGTCACAATATTTGTGAATGTAATATTAGAAATTGTATTGCCTTGGCCATCAAATGTTCCGGAAAATGCAGCGGTAAATGGAGTTGTGAATGTAACGCCTGTAAAATCTAGGTCATTACCCAAAACATAATTACCAGCACGATTATTCTTCATATTTAAGAACTCTTCTGTGGTTGTAATCGTCATTGTTGCTGCTGAAAGTGGCTTAAACTGATATTCACCTATAACTACTGAATCTCTTCCGATGGTTGCATAAATCTTAATCGTATAATTTTCCGAATTAATTAGTGATGAAATATTATAGCCAACAAGCTCTTGATCTGTTGTAACATCCTTTGTATGAGCGACTGTTCCGTCTGCCTTATGTAGTTTAACTGTGACAACTCCAGTGATTTTCGCATCTGGGTCGTCAATATCCACTGTAAAAGTAATTGTAGTGAGTCCGATTTCAACATCGGAAAACTCTGCAGTCACATTTAAATCCTCCTTACAGCCTACAAGTAGGAAAACTGTGAGTACTGCAAATATAATACCTATCATTTTTTTCATGATTCACCTCTTAATTTTGTCATTGTTGTTTTTAATCTTTTTAATACAAGATCTTTTCCAAGAAGTGCCAAAGAAATGGGTAGACTTGGACCATGCATATCACCTGTAGTTGCTATTCTTACACTCATGAAGAGTGGTTTTCCCTTTGTTTGTGTATCTAAACCTGTTTGTTTAATTAATAGCTCTATTGTTTCCGCCTTAAAGTCACTAGCTTCTAAATGATTATGGAAGGCCTCTAAAATAGAATGACTATTGTTTTCCACTAAAAATTGGAATGCTTCACTCGATAGCTCAAATGTATCATGGAAAAATGCGTGATAGAGATCAACAATTTGTCCAATAAATGACATTCTATCCTGGAAAATACCCACTAACAGCTTTAACCATTCCTCAGATTGAATTTCAATTTTAGCGTTTTCTAAAAATGGTTTTGCTAAACCAACAAGCGTATCTATTGGTAATGCTTTAATGTACTTACTGTTGACATAGGCTAGCTTATCCTTATCAAACATCGCTGGTGCCTTAGAAAGTCTTGCAGGATCAAAGGATTTAATGATTTCTTCTTTTGTTAGTATTTCTTGGTTATCTGTTGGAGACCATCCGAGTAACGATATGAAATTAAACATCGCCTGTGGAAGATATCCCATTTCCTTATATTCAGAGATAAACTGAATTACATTTTTATCTCTTTTAGAAAGCTTTTTCTTATTTTCATTGACGATAATTGTCATATGACCAAACTCGGGAATTTTCCATCCAAATGCTTGGTAAACCATGATTTGCTTCGGAGTATTTGTGATATGTTCTTCACCGCGAAGCACATGAGTGATTTCCATTAAATGGTCATCAATAACGACTGCGAAGTTATAGGTAGGTATCCCGTTATCCTTCATCAATATCCAATCTTCAACATCCTTACTACTAAATTTAAGTTCACCACGAACGATATCCTTAAAAACATAATCAACATCGGCAGGAACCTTAAAACGAATTGCAAATTTCTTTCCATCGTCTCTATATTCTTTATATGCTAGACCATTTTCTAGAAGCTCTTCTGCATACTTTTGATAAATATCTAGTCTTTCCAATTGACGATATGGACCAAATTTACCACCCTTATCTGGTGATTCATTCCAATCAAGCCCTAGCCATGAAAGATTAGATAGCTGTGATTCTTCTCCGCCCTTAACATTTCTAGCAACGTCAGTATCTTCAATACGTACAATAAAATCGCCACCGAAGTGACGTGCAAATAAATAATTAAAGAGTGCACTGCGTGCATTTCCTATGTGTAATTGTCCTGTTGGGCTTGGTGCGTATCTTACGCGTACATGATTCATATATAAACACATCCTTACATGCATTAATATTATACGATAGAAGTTACCTTTTCACAACGATTATATGAATTTATTCATATTTGAGGGATCCAGTGTATCCTATTTGTTTTAGGTAATTATTGGTTTGTTTCCGGTTCTTAAAAACAATGACTTTGTTATGGTAAGTCGTTTGAATACTTTTTAATAGCACTTTAGATTCTTTTTTGCGTCCGCCAAATAAAATCCACCAAATAAAACTGAAATTAAGTCTTTCCTTACAGCCCTCCGCGATCGAATCACGAATTTGATTATGGAACTTCACACGTCTAACAACTGCTCCATAAAGGCATTTAAAGCGGTTAAAATCAAAAATAAAGATTTGGTCTGCAATTTCAAATCTTTCTCGTGCTTGATTGCGATAGAGACCATCAATAATCCAAGAATCGCTTTTCATAAATTCTCGAATCTCTTGTTCGACTTGAGTCTTATCTCTTTCTACCCAATTGGGTGAAAAAAATATTTTATCGATATGAAGAACGGGAATGTTATAAACATTGCCGATACGCTTTGAAAATGTAGATTTTCCTGAGCTTGAGTAACCAATTACAAGTATTTTCATTCAACTAACTCCTCATCATCTGGATTAATCACTAGCTTTTTTAATTTTATAGCCTCGCCTCTATTTACAAACATCATGGTAATCATTGCGAGTATTACAAAGAAGGTCGCATACGGAAATAATATTAAACGCGAATACCGATCCATTAAAATGCCTGAAAAAACGGGTGTGAATATTTGTGCAGTCATGGATGCTGCATAATAGTATCCAGTATATCTTCCTACATCATATCCCTTTGAAAGCTCAACGACCATGACATATGTATTAATCGAAATCATAATCCATCCAGTGCCTGCTCCTGCGATAATAAGTGCAGTTAGCCATGGTTGGTTTTCCTTTAAGAAAAAGACATTTCCCAAAGAAACAATGAGCATAATCATTCCTATCATAATCGTCTTTTTACGACCGATAGCCATAGAAAGAATACCAAATGGTAGAATTGCTGCAATGACAAGTGCTTGAGCAATGATAAACTGGTAATCAAATAAGTTTAAGTTTAAAACCTTTGGAAGATAATCTGCAAGCTTAGACATGACCGCATTATAGCCTGTAAATAATAGAAATACCGAACCTAGTAAAATATATAAAGACATTCTTCTTTTAGCAGTTAAGCTTGCAAGAGTTTTTTTATTTCTAACTCTTGTTTCATCGGGTTGAAGACCTAACTCCTTATCTAATCGACGTTTTTCTTCGACAATCTTAGGTTCTTTAACCTTCCAAAGAAATATAGCTAAAATGATAAGCATTAAAATACCAACAATAATATAGACCATACCATGATAATCATAGGTATGCCGATTGATTCCGAAAAGCATAATGATATAAACAGCCATAATCCCACCAGATGCTCCCATTAGGGTAATGATGGCATTCGCTTTACTTCGCAGTGGCTTAATGGTTGTATCAGGCATCAGCGCGACCGCTGGTGATCTGAAAATTGCCATTGAAACTAGTGCGACAAATAAAATAGATGAAAATATAATGAGATTGGTCGGATCAGCTGCTGTGATTTCCCATGCTCGTTCACTTAAATATTTATAATATAAATCCTTAACTATAGAGAGATCTCTTGTTGAAAGCATGACGCCGTTATCATCAAGAATCTTTGTCATTGGCTCTTCGATTTGTGTACGCCATTCGTTTAGCTTTCTTCCGCTAATCGAGCCGTTCTGATAGGCAGAAACTCTTTCTTCTTCCATACGTTCTATAACGATATACCAATGACTTCTTTCGCTAGCATCGATTTCTGAATCGAATGCGATATCATAGTGGTCAGTGATTAAATCGGTTTCTTTTATTTTTAAGGTTTGAACATAATCGGTATAGGATAATGCCATAAATGCGAAGGCAGCTAATACGGTACCTACGATAATATAAGGGGTTCTTCTTCCCTTTTTTGAATTGTTTTTATCAGATAATGCACCAAAAAGCGGTAATAGAATGACCGCCATTACATTATCCATCGCCATGACGATTCCAGACCAAGTCTGGTTTAAACCATACTTATCGATTAGAGTTCTTGCGATGAGCATATCATAGGTTTGCCAAAACAAAGAAATGATGAAAAAGATTAAACCGACATAAAACGTGTTTCTGTAATTCAACTTCATATGATGACCCCTACATTGGTTTAATTACATTATAACATTAAACATAAAAAAGAAAGGGACCATATAGGTCCCAATGAATTAACGCTTGGAGAATTGTGAAGCTTTTCTAGCTTTCTTAAGTCCATACTTTTTACGTTCTTTAGAACGTGGGTCTCTTGTTACAAGACCAGCTGGTTTTAAGATTGCTCTAAGTTCTGGGTTGATTTCCATTAAAGCGCGAGTAATTCCTAAACGGATTGCTCCTGCTTGTCCTGTTAAT
>JAUSOA010000245.1 GCA_030656435.1 Acholeplasmataceae bacterium
TCTTGATGCTTAATCCAATATTGGAATGCACAGACTTGAGCGAGTGTGTAATCGATATAATAGAATGGTGCATGGAAGATATGACCTTGTCTAAACCAGAAGGTTCCCTTTTCTAGGAACGCATCATCACCATAATCCTTAAATGGCATATACTTCTTCTCTAGTTTTCTCCAAGTCGCTTTTCTTTCGTCTGGAGTCATATTTGGAGATTCATAGATATGGTGTTGGAAATCATCGACTAAAACACCATATGGAAGAAATGATACAGCACTAGCTAAATGGTTGAATTTATACTTTGCAGTATCTTCAACAAAGAATTGGTCAATCCATGGCCAAGCAAGAAATTCCATACTCATAGAGTGAATTTCTGCAGCTTCCATGGTTGGCCAACGATAATCAGGAATTAAATCTCTAGATTGATAAACCTGAAAAGCGTGCCCTGCTTCATGTGTTAATACGTCAACATCGTGTGATGTTCCATTAAAATTCGCGAAGATAAAAGGTGCTTTATGATCTGGAAGATATGTACAATATCCACCTGCTTGTTTACCTGGCTTTGAATCTAATTCTAGTAATTCTCTATCGAGCATAAAGTTAAAGAATTCTGAGGTTTCTGGTGACATTTCATCATACATCTTCTTCGCTCTTTCGACCTGCCATGCGCGGTCTCCCTTTGGTGTAGGGTTTCCTGATAGGAAGGATAATGCTAGGTCATATGACTTGGGATTATCAATTCCAAGACGCTTCGCTTTACGGTCTGTAAGCTCAGTGACTAGTGGAACGATATCAGCATAGATTTGATCTCTATAGGTTTTAACGTCTGCTGCAGTATAATCGGTTCTGCCGAAACGATCATAGCCAAGTTGAACAAAGTTTTCATATCCTAATTTTGCAGCAATCTCAGATCTAATCTTAACCATATCATCATAAATGCGGTCAAACTTTTCTTCGTTTTGTTCGAAGAATTTAGAAACTGCAAGCTGTGCTTGATGTCTTGTTTCTCTATCTGTGTTTTGAATGAATGGAGCCATTTGAGAAAGATTGTAGGTTCCACCAAAGAATTCAATCTTTGCTGATGCGATAAGCTTTCCGTATTCGGTGATTAGCTTGTTTTCCTTTTGTAGGTCACCAATGATTTCTGGCTTAAATGTCTTTTGAGCAAGCTCGCCGCGTAAGAAGATCAGTTTCCCATACTTTTCTTCTAATCCTGGTCTATTCTTTGAAGCAAGTGCTCTTAAGAATAGTTCTTGTTCATACTGTTGAAGAACTGGGCGGTTTTCATCAAAGAATTCCTGTTCTTTTTCATAGAACTCATTCGTGGTATCGACAGAGTTACGAATCGATACTAAAGTTCCCATCGTGTTTAAATTGTCAAAAATAGCGAATAGATTGTCAATCGCCTTGATTTCGGTTTCTAGATCGTGCCCTGAATTGATCAAAGCTATTTCTTTTTCTAATTCCTTTTTTGCGAGTTCAACATCGGGTCTTTCATACTTAAAGTCATTGAATTTCATGGTTTTTATACCTCTTTTCCTATGGTTAATTATACTATTTTTTGTGTCTGCTGACAACAAAAAGATTAAAGGAGTAGAAAACTACTCCCTAAAAGTTATTCGTTAGACTTGATAAAAATATAACCTATCACTACATTTTCTCCAGATTCTAATGTGTATCCAAGAATTAGTGTCGTACGGCTTGGAACTATTACAAATTGATTATGTATATAATCTTTATTGATTGTTAATGAGTTTCCAGTTATTGTGTAGTCACTTGTAGTAATATCATTTCCTGATAGGGAAAGAATGACACCGCCAAAAAGCTCATAGGTAACAGTAACATTGGTCATAAAGTTGGTGAAAATTTCACTTCCGCTAATCATATAAGGTCTAGCGGTATCTGTGATGTTAATTTTTACCTCATGACTACCATAATTCGTATCGATTGTAAATACATGCACTCCAACTAGCAGTGGTGTAAGAAATGATGATTTAAATGAAACCTTTTGATTAGAAACTATTAGGTTAGATAAAGCAACTTCTTCTCCTACATAGTTAGTAACTGATAAAACATCTGGATTGTTATCAAATGATTTAACTTCAAGATCAAATGTGGATTGTTTAGAATAGTTTTTCGTAGTTGTGGAAAGAATGGTTACTTCTGTAGATACATAAATAGGTAGCGAGTAAGGTGACTCCCCGAGTCTAAAGATTGCTTTAACCTTGATTTCCTTGCGTAGTGAACCATAAAGAGATAGCGTAAGATTTGTATCAGTAGTCGTATAGACTTGATTATCAACACGCACTTCATAGGATGTCGCGTTAGGCACTGAATCCCAAAATAGTATTTGATTGATAACGTTTAAATTCGTTGGTGATGGAAAAAATGGAGCCATTGTAAAAGTGAGCTTTTCTGTGTAATAGGAATCTTGATAGTTTTTAGCTTGTGCCTTCACTCGAACTTGATAATCACCAAAATAATTGAGGTCGTATTGCAAATTTGTAGTTGAATAAGTCACACCATTAATTTCAATCACATAGTCTTCTGCATTCTCAACTGCATCAAAAACGAGACCAAAATTCTCATATCTTAAATTTGCAGGTGTTTCTAGTCTTATATTCCCCTCTGGTTTACATCCAGACAAGGTAAATAAAAGTAGAGATAGTATGATTAGTTTCTTTATCATTTTGTAATATTACTTGATAAGTCAGATTCAAGTATTCACCTTTCATTTGTTTTTTATGCACGATTACATTATATCAAAATATCAAGTAAAAAGGCACAACCATTTTTTTTAGTGATTGTGCCTTTAAAATTATATTACGGTGAATAAATTAGATCAACAAAATGAGGGAAATCAATAAAAGGATTTCTATTATGTTGATAACTGTAGATGACGTTGTTCCGATTTCTTTCGAAATCATCAACTGGATCATCTTCGTGCCACTGAATTAAGATATCTAGCATGGCCATTTGGTATAAGGAAGGTGTTGAGTTGATTAATTCTAGATAGTTATACATAACAACCATATAAAATAGGATTCTAGCTATATCTCCTCTAACCTCTAATCTTACTGGATTTCCAAGTATTAAAAGTGATTCATCAAAATGACTATTCCCTCTACTTGAATTCGCATTTGGATTCGCAGGCTTTAAGTTATGTAAGTCTGATCCAATGTTTTTACTTGTGTTAGATAAGCTTGTAGTCATCATTAAAGACTGAGGCCATACGTGCTCTCTATTCCATGTAACTCCATCATCCCAAGTGCCAGAAACTGAAGTTCCTAGGTAAATGAGGATAATGTTATTCGGGTTATTAGGATCTCTATCAGTTTCATTTAGAATATAACGTGAATCCCCATATGAGAATTTAACCATTCCTGTGTTGATGATAGAACGCAATTCTAAAAGTAATGCATTTCCAGATAGTCCAGATGCAGAGGCGTAATATTCTGTTAATACTAAACCAGCTTCTGGATTGTCGGGGTCTATGACTGTATGCTGTACAGCTAAGAACGCTTCATTTCCAGCAGAATCGATGGCATAGTAGGTAACAATATAGGTTCCTGGTGTTGACATGTCAACATAGCCAGTGAAAGTGCATAAAATGATTCCATCTATATCGTCATTTGCTTCGCACACATCCAAATCTATGTTGGCATCCCCTACTTCGTGTGTAAAATCAGTGCCGGGAGGTAGTGATAGTACAGGTGCGGTAATGTCGGTAGGGGGTATTACGGGTTTAGGTAAGTTAGATTAGCTGGCACTGCTGTAAAGTCGGTATTATTGTTATTAGTGTCAACAAATGAGTTTCGTTTTATTGAATTTGTGTTTGATGGCGCTGGGGCACGACCAGTACCTTCATAAGCACCAGCTGTAGTACCAAATCCAACGAAATCAACAATAGTGGGATCACTAATCGGATTTGCACCTGTTAATGATGTCGTTGAACTAACCAAAGCAACTTTTCCAGCAGTAGCTGACATATTTATAGTTCCTATATCGTGAGGTGTTTTAGGTAATGGAGAGCCAACAGATCCCCCAGCAAGTTGTATAACATAATAACTGCCAGACGCAACAGATTTTGTTAAATTTAATTTTGCCCAACTATCACCAGTTGCTGAAGCGTATTGAATTGAATATCCAGATAAGTTTATAGTACCGCTTGTTCCATTATATAGAATCACATAATCGTGTGTGTATGTAGCTCCCGAATTACCTCCACCACCATAAACTTCGTAAATCATAAGTGTGCTAACGGCTCTCCACTGTGCGTGAAAGTTTTTATCTCCCGTTGAGCCTAATACAATATTTTCAACTTTAGAACCACCACTTGATGCCGTAAACCAACCAAGGAAAATGAAACCTGTTCTAGTTCCTGGATTTTCCAGTGTTATTGTTGGGGTCTCAATGTTATAACTTAATGGATTTGAGTTGCTTTCACCATCAAGTCCAAGATAGTTAATATTATATGTTATTAGTTCCCATTTTGCATATAATGTCATAGCAACATCCGTTGTGTTAACATCAAAATCCCATTCTGTAACAAATGAATCTGATGTATACCATCCTTCAAATGTATAACCCGTTTTTGTTGGTTCGGTTGGCGCAGTAAATGTCTCATCAACATTTACATATGTTGCGGATGGTGCTGGTTCTCCATCATAAGCTTCATATGAAACTAAAACTTGACCTGCTGCTACTTCATCCCATCTTGCATACAGTATCTTGTCACCGGTCGATCCAAGTAAAATGGATTCTACTTCATTTCCATCTTCTTCTAAATCAAACCAACCAACAAATGTAAATCCGTCTCTCAATCCTGGATCTGCTAAATTAATCGTTGGTGTCTCAATATTATATGTTGTAGGATTGCTATTTGATGCTCCCGATAATCCGTTATATGTGATGTCATAGTTGATTAGATTCCATTTTGCATGAATCGTTATGTTTTCTATCATTGTACTAAACACATATTTAGACAAGAAAGTGTTGTCATCAGTATACCAATCATCAAACGTATATCCTGATCTCGTTGGATTTGAGGGCTTACTAACCTCGGTATCATAGTTTTGAGTTATTGGAGTAACTGAACTACCTCCATTGCTATCAAAAGTGATGGTGTACTGATTTACAGTATATTTTGCATATAATATCAAATCTGCTGTAACTGGTGTGCTGAAGTTATATGTTGGTTCAATAAATGTATCTGTGGTGTACCAGCCATTAAATGTGTATCCCGTTTTACTTGGTGTGAAGGATGTTGCAGTTTTACTATTTGCAACTAATTGATTTGTTATGCTTCCTTCATTATTAAATACTATGTCATGGACTTCATCTTTATATAGATCAGATGCAATTAGATTATCTAAATTCAGTCTTGCGGTATTTCCACCATTTTGACCACCTTCTGCATAAAAACGCATAAGTGAACTTCCAATATTATATATGCTAACTTTGTTGACCACTAGTGTGCCTTGAATAATATCTAATAAATCAGTGTGAATTTCCCAATCATTTGTATCATTATTCCAAACTTGCAATTCATATTTTGTAAAATATTGTTCTGCTGAACTATTCCAAAAATATGTATCGAAAGATAGTTTGTCCATTAATTTGTCTTGGAAATCAAAAATCGCATATGATATTCCAGTGTTTGCATCTCCTAATCTGGGTGATAAGACGAGTGATCTAGATGTAGTTTCACCAGATATGGTTGTCGTATTAGCAGCTACACGATATAAGGTAACTGGAAATGCACTGCTATCTACAATATTTACAAAATTTACACTGGCTTCAGGATCACTATATGTTGTTCCGTGTCCACTAGCAAAATTGAAGTTATATAAAAATTCGTCAATATATCTGTGATTCACATCACTAATTTCTATTTCATTACTTACTCCATTGAAATAAATCATATAAGCTCTCATTGCCATATGACTACCCATCTTAAAGCTCGTAATGAATTCATTAGTAGTTTCATTCAAACTGCTTGATTGAGCCTTAACTGGTGCACTGCTATATTCAAGCATTACTGCACTATTCGAGAACAAGAATCCATACTCAACAAGTTCAAGACCTGCTGGTAAATAAAGTTGTCCAGTATATGTATGATAGCCATCTCTTAACTCTAAATCTTTGCTTAGTGTAACCACTGGAACTTCACTAACTGTTCCTGTTGCTACATAGACAGCACTTAAACTACGATGAGTGAGTGCTGTAAATTTATATTCAGCATTGTAACTGACAATAACTCCATTTTCGGTCCAATGACTAAATTCTAGTCCTGAATCAGCTGGATTTGGATTTATGGTTACAACTGTATTAAAATCAACTTCTCCGATGCTTGTTCCGTCAGTAACTGAAATATTTACTTTTGGAAGCGTTCCATCTGGTGTGTATTGTAGCATAAACACTGAGTCGGCTGTAATAGGACTACCAAGAGTCATACCACCATGAATGTTAAGCCATCCATTTTCAGTATAATTAGGTTTTCCTGGTAGATTAATTCCTGTTGCATTAACAGCACTCCCCTCTGTGTACTTACTGCCAAGGTACACCCCATTTGCATCTACGAAGACAACAACGTATTCCCCTGTAGGCTTATAGACTGCTTGTAATTCAAGTCTAGATGTTACAGTAAATGTTGTCGCTTCAGCTAGTTCAGTATCAACAACTCCATTTACAACCCAAAAAACGAATTCGTATCCTGAAGTTGGAAGTCCAGCTAGAGCATCGGTGTGTGTAATTGTTGTACCATAAGGTCTGTTGAATGGTGTTTTAATTTCATTACCATTATCAAAAATTGCAGTAATCTTAACACTTACCTCACCTGATGTTGCTTCTACACTGAGTAGAGCGCTACTTGCGAATACTAAAGAAAAAAGGACTATAAATAATACGATCAGCTTCTTCATTTTATTCATTCCCCCATATAGTTTCGTTAAACCATGCGCCTGATGGCCCTGCACTACTTGCGATACTCTCTTCAAAAACAAACTCGATAATTTCTGCTTCAGGTTTAACATAGGCTGCCCTAATTTCCATCATAAAAAACCTCCGTGTTGAATCATATGAATACTTGGTTTTATTGTAAAGGTCAAATATTAACACTCTAACAATTTGGAGTGTTTTTTTGTATTCTAAGAGCATGAAACGAGGAGAAACCACATGGGAAAACACTATACTGATCGAGATCGACTCGATATGGTCAAGAAATATAGACAATCTGGACTGGGACTCAGTGAATTTGCAAGACAAGAAAACATCAACCGCTCCACCATCAAAGACTGGGTCGCGGCTTATAATCACTTACAAGGTGATTTTATTCGTATTGACAATCTGGATTTAAAACCAGGAGCATTAATGGATGAAGAAGACATGCGGGTAAATCTCTTGAAGGATAATGACATCACGAAGAAATCGACACACTTCACACGTTTTGATCATTCCATCGTGGTGATCGAGACGAAAGAGATGAAGATTACGACATCGCTTGAACAAGCCCTAAAGATCGTAGGTTTGATTTATGATCGATTATAAAGGGATAGAAAAGATCTATTTTTATACAAAAGAAATCGATATGAGAGCAGGGATGCATAGGTTTCAGCTTTTACTCTGCTGTAACTTCACACCTGTAGAGATGATGCATACCCTATTTGTCTTCTGTTCAAAAGATAGAAAAACAATTAAGATCTATTATGAAGACGACTATGGAACATGGTTACTGATTAATAAGATTAATTTCACGAAGTTCAAATGGCCAGAGATGACAAGAAGTGGTGGATATCAAGTATCTGATTTGAAACAAATCTTAAGAGGTTTAAAGATTATGGAAGAGAAAAACAAAGAAATCGGGTATTAATAAAATTAATTACTATATACTATGTATATAGTAAAATCAAAATCAATATGCTATAATAAGCGTATGAACCTTAAAGAAGCGTTAAAAGAGATCAAGCGTCTCCAACAACAAAACAAGCGACTGGAAGAAAAACAGCAAGTCCTTTCGAAACAACATGATGATCTAACCGGTGCATATGAGAAGGCTCTTCGTCTTCTTTTTGAGGCCAATGAGAAGCTTAATCTCATACTCAAAGATAAAGAAAACGTGGTTGAAAAATATACGATAGAACGCATTAAGAAGTTTATCCCTCAGACAGAGGTGATGAAACCCGTCATCATCAATGAAGTTGAGGCGCTAGTCAAAGAGAAAAAGGCAAGAAAAGAAAAGTCTAAAAACTTTGAAAACTTTGATTTTGAACGTCACGTGAGTGAAACGAGATATGAAAAACCAGAAATGGATGCATGTCCATCCTGTGGACATGATTTAACGATAGCTTCAGAGAAGGTTAGATATGTCGTTGAGTCCATACCTGCAACGCTTAAAGTAACAAAGATTATTAAACAAAGCTGCAAGTGCAGCGTATGTAATCCTAAAGACAACCAGATCTATTATCCGCTATCAACTTCTTTATTTCCAGGGAGTATCATGACGCATTCTTTCGCATCATTTGTCTGTTATCACAAATATGAGTTAGGGATTCCTTTTGAACATTTATCTAGACATATTAAAGAAACCTTGGATATTGACGTGTCCAAACAGAACTTAGCACTTTATATGGCAAAAGTGGCAAGTATCTTAAAACCTATCTATGAGCATATGAAAAAGGATTTACTGCATAACCAGGCGAAAGTCATACACGCAGATGAAACCACTTTATCCATCAGCAAGCGTCCAGAAGTTGATCAGGATCGTAAGAAGAGCTATGTCTACGTCTATACGTCGAGCTATTATGATCGTCAGATCGCGATTTATGACTTTCATGAATCGAGAGCAATCGACCGCACGGCAGCTTGGTTATCTGACTTTCAGGGTACCATCGTGTGTGATGACTTTAAAGGCTATACCAAGCTTAAGAAGGATAATCCAAACATCAAACTGCAAAGGTGCTTCGCTCATGTGAGAAGACGATTCGCAGATATCGTCAAAACATTACCCGAAGAAAACCATTCTTTGAGTTACGCAAAAAAGATTTTGGATGTTATCGGTAAACTCTTTTATCTAGAGTCCATGTATAAAAAGGAAAAGCTCACAGCTCAAAACCTTTTAAAGCGGCGCAATAAAGAGCATCTACCTATCTTAAAAGAACTTGAGGATCTTCTTTTTAACCATGTCTATAAACCAGGGTCAGCTTTGGAAGGCGCAGTGAACTACGCCAAAAATGTCTGGAGTGATCTTTCAACGTATTTGACATCAGGATACATTGAAATATCGAATAACATCGCAGAAAGAGCCGTGAAGCCGTTCGTGATCAACCGAAAAATCTTTATGACATCGGGTTCATATGATGGGGCTAGATATACAACACTTCTGTTTTCAATCATCAGAACAGCCAGAATCAATGATTTAAATGTTTCAAAGTACTTAGAATATGTTTTAG
>JAUSOA010000247.1 GCA_030656435.1 Acholeplasmataceae bacterium
GCTTGATCAGTCACTTAGAAATACTTAAAATCCGCCATTTTCCACCAGGATGGATTTCAACTCCCCATACAAAAATACCACCTAGAGCTATCCTCTAAGTGGTTTTCTTTTTATACAGTGTTAATATTTGACCTTTACAAATAATAATATGAAATTACTGTTTCAATTATGAAAATATAAGCGTATAATGAAATTAGCATCCGATACATATTTTGCTTCGGATCTAGTAGAATCCCCCTAACGAGAATCAATGATGACAGCAATATTCAGTAAGTTCAGAACTACTTGCCAGGTCATTAATTTCTTGATTGTAATAGCGGCTTCGAAAGATTGCCTTTGTAAGTAACATTATATGTCGATTTTAATATAATAATGAACGACATGTCACGACATGTCACGACAAGACAATTGGTTTAGATATATGTTGTTTATCAATTTAAGATTAAAATCAACTTCAGATTTATAAAATCTAATATTTTTCATAACATATTTGAAGAGAGGAGGTACGATTATGGCAAATTTAAAGCATAAAATCGACAATGCTGGCAATAAAGTCGCAGGAAAAGTCAAGGAGACAGTTGGCAAAGCAACTGGTAATGAGAAACTAGAAGTAAAAGGTAAAATTCAATCCGCCAAAGCTGATATTAAGGGAAAGATAGAAAAAGTCACAGATAAAAAACTAAAAAAATAATTGGTAACTGAGCACATGAACATTATTTTCCATTTGCTCTCTTTTTTGATATTTAAATGCTCAGGACTGAGATGAAAGAAATATGCATAAATGACTGATCCATGTCAAGAACTGACTCTAAAATGTATAAAAATGGCCGTTTATAGTCTAAAAAAATAACTTGGGTATGACAGTTTAAATAGGAAACATAGGTCTGATACATATGCGAATTAGTAATTCGCTCTAGTATTAGATCTTTTTCTATGTTGAAAGGAACGAATTCACTCTTTCTGCTAAAAAAGTGATTGAACTCATATCTCGAAAAATCATGTATTTTTGGTCAACTTTTATGCTACATTCTAACTTTTCACGATTACCTAACAATCAAGACTGAGTGATAAGTGTTTTATGCTTTTTATAAGACAGTTACACGATAGACAAAATCTTGATGGCACGAAAGTACTTCAAGACGAAAGTTATCACACGAAGGATATTTAAGGAAAAGATAACCGTATTTTAGAATATGTCGCTTTTGCTCTGAAATATCCAAATAAAAATTTAAAAATGTACATTATTTTGAATCATCATCATAAAAAATTGCAATTTTACCTAAATTTTGCTTTTTTTATCACATAATTCATTTATATTCATAATAGAACACACTAAATGTTAATAAGATGTATAATTAAGGTGGATTGTAAGTAATAAAAAAAATCGGTGAAAATTCCATATTTTCTTACACAATCCAGGACTACCCACTTTGTGAAATCAAAATTCGAATGGACAAAGTAGAATAGGGAAATACATGAAAATCGCATCGATTTTATTCAAAGTTTTGTTTCTGATTTCATGTGCGTATGGACTATACTTGACTTTCCACACTGCACCTCGTGGTTTTGCCATATACATCTCCTATTACACGACCCAGAGCAACATATTTGTCTTTGTTGTCATGTTTATTATGTTGATCAGAGAGTTTTTTCATCAAGGTAAAAAAACACGATTTTTGACTATATTAAAATCATTAGCCACTGTATCGATTATGGTAACATTCTTGATTTATCATTTTATTCTCGCTCCTCACATCACTGCAGACATGACAAATGTTGCTGCGGGTTATGGAAACATTTTAGTTCATTATATTACCCCACTTTGGTTTTTGGTAGTGTCAAAATTTAAAAATTTGACCTACTTTT
>JAUSOA010000248.1 GCA_030656435.1 Acholeplasmataceae bacterium
GATTTTAATGGACTATATAAAAATCCAATTGTAAAGGATATTAGAAGATGAAGATTAACGTTAAACGACTAGTCGTAAAATACAACAATAAAGTTGTCGGATTTCTAGAAGAATTATCAAACAAATCAATCGCCTTTCAATATGATGAGGATTGGATGACAAAAGGGTTTTCAATCTCTCCTTTTCACTTACCTTTAACAAATAAAGTATATATATCAAAATCAGATTATTTTAGTGGATTGTTTGGTGTTTTTCACGATTCATTACCTGATGGTTGGGGAGAACTTTTGATGCGTAGAATGCTTACAAAAAAAGGTGTAAATTTTGATAAGTTATCGGCATTAACAAGATTGTCACTTGTCAGTGATAATGGGTTAGGAGCATTGACCTATGAACCTACCCAAAGTGAAAAAATCGAGGGTGTAAAATCAGATTTAGATACACTTGCTGAAGAAGTGAAACGTATTTATGATAACGCTATTGAAAGCGACGACTTTGATGAAATCTATGCACTTGGTGGGGCAAGTGGTGGGGCAAGACCAAAAGCTCACATTACTTTAAACAATGAAGACTGGATTGTGAAATTTCCATCTTCCATGGATCCGAATGATATTGGAAAGTTAGAATATCAGGCAAACAAATTGGCACAAGAATCCGGCATTCAGGTAAATGAATTTACATTATTTCCATCGAAAAAATATAGTGGATATTTTGGGGCAAAGCGTTTCGACACTGTAGCTGCTAAGCGAATTCATATGATTTCATTATCTTCTTTATTAGAAACAACACATAGAATTTCAAATCTTGATTATTCTCATTTGTTTCAAGTCATTCAGAAGATTTGTGTAGATCAAAATGATATGTATGAAGCATATAGACGTATGTGCTTTAATGTGCTTTATCAAAACAAAGATGATCATGGAAAAAATTTTGCGTTTTTATATGATGAGGACTTAGGCGGATATAAACTTTCACCATTTTATGACATCACACAAACCAAAGGAAAGTTTGAACATGAAATGACAGTTTTGGGCAATGGACAACCATCAGTAACAGAAATGATGGATATAGCGAAAGAATTTCACCTTTCTACAAAAACATGTCAATCTATCATTCATAAAATTCAAATGGTTCTTTCAGTAAAAAAAACTTGATATGAAAAAAGATAAACAAAATTATGTGATAGAGTAATGGTTATACGTTGATGAAATATAAGAGCAGCTACATATTAGTAACAACCTTGTGTGTTAAAACATATTTGGTAAGAAAAGGGTATCCATTTCATAGTAACAGACAGTCCCAAGTGATGACTTTCATAGTAACCGACAGTC
>JAUSOA010000260.1 GCA_030656435.1 Acholeplasmataceae bacterium
GTTTTATCCAAAATTTCAAGTATGACAACCTAATTGACTGGAATAAATTTCAAAGAAACTATAAAGATGAATTGATGAAATCTACAGTGGAAACAAGTGCTTTCTTAAGCTTTGTTAATGAGGAAACTCAAGAGATGGATCATATTGGAGAAGTCAAGTTAAAGTACGAAAACCAACAATTTATCGTTTTTGGGAAGCTAAACGAAGTCATCAATTTGAGTGAAATCACGAATCCAACCATTACTATAAGAAGAGATTTCGCATTCTACTATCAAAATAAGAATTATCTTTTCAAGCTTGAACATTATGGAGCAGCATTTTTACGTATTGCTCAAGATAAATATTAAAATTAATCTTTTTAAGTAGAAATATAGACTTGATAAAGCGTATAATAGAATTAAAGAAACGATGCAAATATAAGGAGAAATTAAAACAATGGAAATGACCGCTTTCATTAAGGAAACGCGCGACGCAGGATTCAAGAAGACGAAGAAGAAGGTTCCTAATGAGCTAAAATCGGATGAAGTTTTCATTCAGGTTTTAGCCACGTCAATTTGTGGAACAGATGTCCATATTTATAAATGGGATCAATGGAGTCAGGGTAGAATTAAGCCACCACTAACTGTGGGACATGAGTTTTGTGGTAAAGTTCTAGCAGTAGGTAGTGATGTTAAGGATGTCAGTGTGGGTGATACTGTGTCGGCAGAAACACATATTATCTGTGGTACCTGTGAGTTTTGTAAGCGTGGAGAATTTCACATTTGCGAGAACACAAAAATCATTGGTGTCGATACCGATGGATGCTTCGCCGAGTTTGCAAGAATGCCTGCTCATAACTTAATCGTTAACAATTCAAATATCGATCCTAAGTATTTATCTATTCAAGAACCACTTGGAAATGCAATGCATACAATGATGCATTTCGATATTGTAGATAAAACAGTTGCAGTGGTTGGTTGTGGACCTATCGGATTAATGGGAGTCAATATTGCTAAGGCTGTTGGATCCAAAAAGATTATCGCAATTGAGATTAATGATTATCGAATCAAGCTTGCAAAAGAGCTTGGGGCTCATGTGGTTATCAATCCATTAAAAGAAGATGTAATCAAAAGAGTTATGGAAGAAACTGATGGCAAGGGTGTTGATGTAGTCACTGAATTCTCAGGAAATAAAACTGCAATCGAGCAATCATTCAAATATATTAAACCAGGTGGTAATATGTCACTACTTGGTATTGTTCCATCAAATGTTGAAATCGATTTATCAAACGATATCGTATTTAAAGGAATAAGTATTTATGGTGTTGTTGGACGCTTAATGTTTAAGACATGGGATCAAGTCACACTGATGGTTCAAAGCGGAAAGCTGGACCTAGAAAAGATAGTTACCCATACTTTCCCACTCGATCAAATGGAAGAAGCAATGGCAGTCATGATTTCAGGAAATAGTGGTAAGGTTGTACTTATCCCATAATAAAGGAGGATGTTATGTCACATCTAGATAGTAAGATTAATGAACTCAAAGAGTTGGGAGTTTATCGCGAACTGCCAATTAATGAAGGTCCTTGTGAGGCCATAATCAGGCTTAATGGCAAGGATGTTATCAATTTATCATCTAATAATTATCTTGGATTTGCAAGTCATCCTAGAATAAAAAAAGCAGCAATTGATGCAATCCAAAAATATGGAGTTGGTGCTGGTGCAGTACGTACGATTGTAGGGAATATGGATATCCATGAAACCCTTGATCAAGTAATTGCAAAATTCAAGCATGAAGAGGCTTGTGTAGTTTTTCAGTCTGGTTTTGCGTGCAACGCTGGAGTGATTCAAGCGATTACCGATGAGAAGGATTTAATCATCTCAGATGAACTGAATCATGCTTCAATTATTGATGGAGTGCGTCTTTCTAAGGCTGCAAGAGCAGTATATAAGCACTCCGATATGGAAGGCTTAGAAAAGATTCTTATAGAAAAAAGAGATCAATATAAGGAAGTCTTAATCATCACAGATGGTGTGTTTTCCATGGACGGTGATATCGCCAAGCTTCCTGAAATCGTAAAAATAGCGAAAAAGTATAAGGCATTAACCTATGTAGATGATGCTCATGGATCTGGTGTTTTAGGTAATTCAGGTAGAGGAACTGTCGATCATTTTGGACTACATGGTCAAGTAGATTTTATTATTGGAACCCTATCGAAAGCAATAGGTGTTGTCGGTGGATATGTATGTGGCTCTAAAGCATCAAGAGATTGGTTGCTTCATAGAGGTCGTCCACTGCTCTTTTCAACAGCGATGATGCCTGGAGCAGCAGCAGCAATCATTGAAGCATTTCAGATGTTAGAAGAATCAACTGAATATACAGATCAACTTTGGGATAATGCGAAATATTTTAAAAATAAGTTAAAAGCATTAGGATTTGACATTGGACATAGTGAGACCCCAATTACACCCATCATGATTGGTGATGAGTCAAAGACGATTCAGTTTTCAAAAGCTTTATTAAATCGTGGAGTCTATGTGTCAGGAATAGTTTTCCCTACTGTTCAAAAGGGCATGGGCCGTATTCGCTGTATGGTATCTGCACTTCACACTAAAAAGCATCTTGATGATGCTACAGATATCATTTTTAAAACAGCTAAAGAGATGAAAATTATATAATACAAGTTTTTTAGTTTGCTGATTTTTAATAAAAACGAATGAGAAATGAAATATATATGTTAATATTTGATTATATAAAAAGGCTGGATTCATAAAGATCTATGTTATATAATCAAAAAACATAGAGCAAAGGGTCCTTCGACCCTTTTTTTCTAGCGAGGTAGCTATGAAATATCTAGAGCAAATGATTACCATCTTCGAAAACTTTCATGAAGCAGTTTACATTGTCGATAGGCAAAGAAAGATTCTTTATTTTAATCCAGAAGCATCCATCATTTCAGGTTTTTCAAAGGGAGAAACTCAAGGTTTTTTTTGTTATGACAATATCTTAAATCATGTCGATTCATTTGGAAAAAATCTATGTCTTTCAGGGTGTCCCTTAGTTGAAGCTATTGGTCAAAATAAAGTCATGGATCATATGGTTTATTTACATCGTAAACTAGGTCACCGTATTAAGGTTCATGTCAGAGCAATTCCCTATGTTGAAGATGGAGAAGTTGTTGGGGCAATTGAAGTTTTCACTGATGAGACTCAAAAAAATTTAATGCAACAAGAAATTTCGATTAAAAATAGATTATTGTTAATTGATAGAATGACTGGTTTATTCAATAAATCATTTCTTATGGATGAGTTATCCGAAATAATTAACAAGCAAAAAGCAAGAGAATATGGAGTTCTCTTTCTTGATATAGATAACTTTAAGGATATCAACGATAAATTCGGACATCTTTTTGGTGATGATGTATTAACGGCAATTGCAAAAACTATAAAATCCAATATTGCTTTTAAGGATATAGCCATCAGATTCGGTGGAGAGGAACTTGTCGTTTTCATTTATAACCCGACGAAAGAAAGTTTGTTGGAAACCGCGGAATTTTTAAGAGTCATGATTTCACAAAGCAGACCAAGATTACAAAAGTATAAATTCGAATTATCAGTATCGATTGGAGCAACTTTAATGCGGAAAAAGGAAAAGCATATGGATGCAATTCATAGAGCGGATCTTGCGATGTACACAGCAAAGAGTGAAGGAAAAAACAAAGTTGTTTTTGTTGAGTAAGCAAAGACTTTTAATGAATTAGTAAGTGTATTTGATGATATAATAAACTTGAAAGAAAGCAAACAATCCGAGGTGATTTTCTGTGCAAGATATTAAACGTTTTGACTTAGATAAAAAGCCTGTCAAGGAAAGGTTTTTTCTGACACCTCTTGCCTATCTTTTAAGCTTTCCAACAGTGTGGCATCGGAGGTTAAAAGTAACAAAAGTTGGTATGGAAGGTCTCAAACCTCCCTATATTTTACTCGCTACCCATCATGCATTTATCGATTTTAAGGTAACGACAGCAGCTATATTTCCAAGAAGAGCAAACTATATAGTCGCTATTGATGGATTCATCAAAAGAGAGTGGTTACTTCGCAATGTTGGAGCGATTTGTAAGCGTAAGTTTACAAATGATACCAAACTATTTAAACAAATTAAATACAGCCTTGAAACTTTAAAAAACATTGTTGCAATCTATCCCGAAGCACGCTATTCGTTAATAGGAACCACAGCAATCCTTCCAGATTCACTGGGTAAAATGATTAAGGTTTTAAAGCATCCTGTAGTGATGCTCAATATGCACGGCAATTTTTTAACACAGCCTGCATGGAATTTAAAAATGCGTAAGGTTCCACTCGCAGCAGATATGACACAAATCATCACAAAGGATGAAATCGAGAACTTAAGTGTTGATGAAATCAATCAAAGAGTTAATAAGGCATTTACCTATGATGAGTTCAAATGGCAAAAGGATAATCAAATCAAGATTGACTTTAAGCATAGAGCGAAAAACATCCACAAAGTTTTATATAAGTGTCCAAGTTGTCTAACTGAGCACCAAATGGATTCTGAACTCAATCAAGTTTACTGCAAGCATTGTGGTAAAACCTATGAAATGGATTTCTATGGAGAACTTAAGGCAATTGAAGGTATTACTGAGTTTCCACATATTCCCGATTGGTATGAATTTGAACGAGAACATGTTAGAAAAGAGATATTAGATAAAACCTATTATTTTGAAGATATAGTCAATATAGAATCACTTCCTAATGCTGATGGATATATACCACTTGGAAAAGGGAAATTAATCCATGATTTAAATGGATTTAGATTAGAAGGTGATGAATTAGGAACTCCTTTAAATCTAGAAAAACCACCGTTATCGATGTATTCACTTCATATTGAATATAATTATTTGAATAAAGGCGATTGTATCGATTTATCGACAATTAATGATACCTACTATATTTATCCATTAACAAAAAATGATGTAGTAACTAAGCTGCATTTCGCAGTTGAAGAATTATATAAGATTGAAAAAGAGAAGTTAAAGACATCAAATGAGGAAAGGGCATAGCCCTTTTTTTCTTATTGATGTTATAATTGAAGCGTGAGGTTAACTATGGAAATCAAATGTATAAAATTAAATGAAATGACTGAGTCTATTTGTGAGAACAATTTCAAGGTTAGATATATGCTACCTGGAGAAAGAGCTGAGTTCTACAATAGAAAAAACAAAACAATTCTAGAATCAGATGTTTTAGAATCATCACCCAATCGTGCGAGAGTCATCTGTCCAATTTTTTATGAATGTGGAGGATGTGATTTTCTTCATGTAAAGTATGACGAACAGCTAAGAATGAAGGAATCCTACGTAAAAACAGCATATTTTAAAGGAAATGTCTTTGCAGAGTTTCTACCAATTATTAAAAATGATAAGCCCTTAAACTATCGTCATAAAATTGTAGCATCAGCTACAACTGAAAAGACAAAGGTTAGACTTGGACTTTATCAAGAGGGAACAAAAAAGGTTATTCCATATACAAGCTGTCACATTCAAGATCTTGATGCTAATGAGGTTCTAAAGACTGTAGAACTTGTCTTGAATAAGTATAAGATGACTGCATACGATATCGATAAGGAAACCGGAATTATCAAGCATATTTTAATACGTAAATCCTATGCAAAGGATGAAATGCTTTTGGTGTTTGTCACCAATGGTTATTTACTTCCAAATGCTAAAAAGATGGCTCAAGATATCATCAAACTTCATCCAAAGGTTGTTACAGTTATCCAAAACATACATCATAGAAAGACAGCATTGGTATTACTAGATGAAGAAAAGGTTTTATTTGGATCTGGTTATATTACTGATGAAATTGATGGAATTAGATTCAGATTATCATCAAAATCTTTCTACCAGATTAATCCTGTGCAAATGATTAAGATGTATAAAAAAGCACTTGAACTTGCAGATATAAAAAAGACTGATACTGTCTTTGATGCATATTCTGGTATTGGGACTATTTCACTATTAGCAACAAAATATGCTAAAAAAGTCATTGCTGTAGAAACCAATAAGACAAGTCATCAGGATGCTATATTTAATAAGAAGTTAAACAATATCGAGAATGTTCATTTCTTTAATGAGGATGTATCTAAATATTTGGAGAGCTATCAAGAAAAAATTGATGTCCTCATCATGGATCCAACAAGAGATGGAGCTTCAGAGGATTTTTTAAAATCGGTATTAAGATTATTGCCAAAGAAAATCGTGTATATTTCTTGTGAGCCAACAACACAAGTTAGAGATATAAAAATATTAAGTGGGAAGTATGAAGTTAAGATGTGTCAGCCTGTGGACATGTTTTCTCAAACTGTTCACGTGGAAACTATCACATTGCTTTTACTTAAATAGAACTTGACACATAATTGACAATGCTTTATTAATCACCTAATTTCAATCAGAGTAATTTGACTCAAAATTTATATGTAAGTCAAGATGAAATATTTACAAAAAACCCGAATATAATAAAATGAAACACATTATCTAGAAAGTAAGGTGACTTAATGGATACTATTTTTGATGAATTGATTCAACGTGCTTTAGATGAAGATATGCCACTTGGCGATATCACAGCAAGTGCACTTTTTTGTTGTGAAGAAAGCGTAGCTAAGGTTATTGCGAAATCAGAAGGTATTGTTTCAGGGCTAGTTATCTTTCAACGGGTCTTTGAAATTGTAGATTCAAATACTGCCATCAATGTATTAAAAAAGGATGGTGATTTCACCGATAAAGGTTCTACCCTTGCAACGATTAAAGGAAATACCCTATCCATCTTAAAAGCTGAACGCACCGCATTAAACTTTTTACAGCGGATGAGTGGCATTAGTACAGAAACTAATCGCTATGTAGAAGCTATTAAAGACACAAATTGCAAAATACTTGATACGCGTAAAACTGCACCTACCTTGCGTGCATTAGATAAACTTGCTGTTCTTCATGGTGGTGGTCTTAACCACCGGTTTTCGCTATCAGATATGGCAATACTTAAAGATAACCATATCGCTGCAGCAGGAAGCATTACTAAAGCTGTTGAGAAGGTTCGAAAAACGGTTGGTCCATCAGTTAAAATAGAAGTTGAAGTAGAATCTATTGACGCACTCAAAGAAGCCTTAAACACATCAGCAGATTGGATTATGCTTGATAACATGGATAATGATACAATGCGCCAATGTGTTATGATAACTGCCGGAAGGAAAAAACTAGAAGCTAGCGGAAATATGACGTTAGAACGTGTGAGAAGTGTCGCTGAAACTGGTGTTGATTTTATATCTGTTGGTGCACTGACACACTCAGTTAAAGCGTTTGATATTAGTTTGCGCTTTGATTTAGGAGACGATCTTAATGACTCAAAATGAAATGATTCAGGAGATAATGAGATTAAAAATAGAAAAAAATGCGGTTATTTTAGCGCATTATTATCAAATACCAGCGATTCAAGATATTGCTGATTTTGTCGGTGATTCATACCAATTAAGTAAACTAGCAAGTGAAACTAGTGCGGATATGATTGTTTTTTGTGGGGTGCATTTTATGGCAGAAACTGCAAAAATACTTGCTCCAGAAAAAACCGTATTACTTCCAGCAAAAGATGCTGGGTGTCCAATGGCGGATACCATTACTTTTGAAGAACTGAAAGCTTATAAAGAAAACCATCCAGACCGCAAAATTGTTTGCTACGTCAACTCAACAGCTGAAGTCAAAGCC
>JAUSOA010000262.1 GCA_030656435.1 Acholeplasmataceae bacterium
CCTTGACATCATCAATATAAATTCTAGTAGGAGTAGAAAAGGAATGAATATTACCAGCAAAGAAGGAGAACTTACCATTCGTAAATGATGCTGTTGTATGATGATATTCATAAACATATTCAACCCAATCATCTTCTAAATCGAAATATGCTGAGAATCTAGCTGTACCTGATTCAAGGTTGAGTTGTAATGGTCTTGGATCATCTGCCTTAGCCTTGAATGAAATTCTATAAATATGACCTTCAGTGACTGTTCTGTTTAAATAGTAGAATTGAATTGCGTGGAAGACAGAGACTGTTTCAAACATATCAATGATAGCGACGCCATCCTTGATTTCAAGATTCCATTGTCCTGTTCCATGCCAACCCCAACCAGTACCAGCAGCTGCAGGAGCAGCTTGGTCAACAGCGAAGTCACCATTAGTTAGTGTAAATGTATTAGGTAGTCCACCACCAGCATCAGTGACGATGACGTTTCTTAGTTTTTCAGTAACGTTACCTGAGCGGTCAGTGAGTGTATATGTGAGTTTATAGTCGCCAGGTAAATCGATATTGACAGTACCAGTAACTACGATTGAAGCAGGAGTTAACGACTTATCAACGATATCGAATACAGTTACACCAAGAAGTGGATCGAAAGGAATACCTTGAGGAGTTTGAACTTCAGTTACACCAAACATTAATGGTGCTGTAGTATCGACTAAGTATCCGACTAATTCTATTTTGACATTATCAAGATAGAAAGTAGTTGCAGGTGAACCTGGTTCAACTAAGCCAACGAAGAATGCAAACTTACCATTTGTGAAGCCACCAGCTGGAATTGTAATAATGGATTCATATGAAGCCCAATCTGTTGAAATATTTACAAGTTCAAACCAGTTAACAGCAACACCAGCTTCAAGTGATAGACGAATCGATCTAGCAAGATCAACCTTCGCATCATAAGTTAAGCGGTACATTGCTTGAGTTTCAATAACTCTATTTTGTTGATAGAACTGCGTTCCATGAGGAACAGTACCAACGTTAGTTACGACTTGTGTCATAATACCGTTTTCAATAACGACAGTGAATGTTCCACCACCATGCCATCCCCAACCATCAACTGCAGGCTGAGCGTAAGGTGTTGTTTGATTGATTTCCATATCACCATTTGTAACAAAGAATGTCGATACTGGCATGTCTGCCGCTTCAACAACATGAATCTTTCTTTCATAAACTGCTTCATTTCCTGAAGCATCTTCAACTGTGTAAGTTAATGTATATTCGCCAACAGCTGTATGATCTACAGTACCTGTAATAACGATATCAGCAAATGTAACATCCTTATCAACTGCATCGAATAATGTCACATTCATTAATGGGTTAAATGCGAATCCCTTTAATATCATGTAATCATCTACACCATATAATACTGGAGCTGTTTCATCGACAATACCAGCAATGGTTTCAACAGTAATATTATCAAGATAAATGGTTGTTGGAACAGATGTTGAGCCAACTAAGCCCATGAAGAATGCGAACTTACCATTTGTATAACCTGGAAGTAGATGTTGGAATTCAATAGTGTGTGTCTTCCAAGATGTTGTTATATCAACGATTTGATCAAATCTTCTAGTTACACCCTGTTCAAGAGCGACTAGAA
>JAUSOA010000267.1 GCA_030656435.1 Acholeplasmataceae bacterium
ATGAATTTCATATTTCCTGTTCCGCTTGCTTCTTTGGTCGCAGTTGAAATTTGTTCTGATAGATCTGCAGCTGGCATAATATATTCAGCATAGGTCACGTTGTAATTTCTAACAAATACAACCTTGAGTAAATCCTTAGTATCTGGGTCGTTATTTGCGATATCTGCAAAGGTATCGATCAATTCGATGACTGCCTTTGCCATATGATAGCTTGGTGCTGCCTTGGCGCCAAAGATGAATGAATGTGGAAAATAACTTTCCTTGAAATCCGCATCTGTCTTTAAACGTTGATAAACATAGATAATATGTAATATATTCATTAGTTGTCTTTTGTATTCATGAAGTCTCTTGACTTGAATATCAAAAATGCTATCGACATTGAGTAATACACCTTGTTCTCTGTAAATCTTATCTGCTAATGCTTGTTTTTTTGTACGCTTCATCAGATCAACTTTAAATTGAACATCACGGTCGAATCTAAATTGATCAAATTTGACAAGACTTGATAAATCATTTCTCCAGGACTTACCGATTTTTTCATCTAGAATAGATACAAGCTCTGGGTTTGTATGAATTAACCAACGACGATGAGTTATACCATTGGTTTTATTATTGAACTTTAATGGGTAGAGATGATAAAAGTTTCTCATTTCGATATTTTTTAAGATACTCGTGTGTAATTCTGCTACCCCATTGATGCTAAATGAGCCATAGATACAAATATGTGCCATTCTAACGTGGTTTTGTCCGATTAATGACATCAAGTAGATTTGTTCTTTATTAAATCTTCCATCAGATTCTAAAATGAACTTAAATCTTCTATTCATTTCTGCAACAATTTCATAAATTCTTGGAAGTAGATTTCTAAAAATTTGAATATTCCATTTTTCTAGTGCTTCAGAAAGTATGGTGTGATTTGTAAACGCACAAGTTCTTTGAGTAATATGCCATGCTTCCTCATAGCTAATATGCTCTTCATCCATTAATATTCTCATCATTTCAGGAATGATTAATGTTGGATGTGTATCATTAATTTGGAAGGTGAAATAATTAGGAAGCTCTCTAACATCTCTTCCTAATGCCTTATGTTCATTGATTGCTGACTTGACTCCAGCTGCTGAAAAGACATAAGATTGCATTAATCTCAATGTTTTTCCATCTTCAGTGGAATCATCAGGATATAAGGAATCTGTAATCATCTTCGTCACTTGAATATATTCATCGCTTTGAATTTCTTGCTTTTGGCTTGGTTCAGTTGACCAAAGTCTTAAATTGGTAACAACACCGTTTTGATCGCCTACAATTTTGACATCATAGGGAACAGCTTTTATCCATTGTGGATTCACAAGTTTTGTGTTTTGGACATATCCAAAAAGCGGGATATCGATTGCATCATTATCCACTCTCTTTTCCCAAATGAAGGGTTCATTTAACCAAGGGTCCTGATGCTCAACTTGTTTGTGATTTTTAATTTCTTGCAGAAAAAATCCGTGTTGATATCGAAGGCTATTTCCAAATAATGGGAATCCTAGGGATGCTGCTGAATCTAAGAAACATGCAGCGAGTCTTCCAAGGCCACCATTGCCTAAGCCTGCATCTGATTCTGCCTCTTCAACCTCATTCATATCAATTCCTAGATCTAAAAATGCGGATTTCACGACATCATAATATCCTGAGTTTTGAAGATTATTGGTGATTAATCGACCCATTAAAAACTCCATCGAAAAATAGATGGTTTTCTTCATATTATTGTTTTTAATATAGTCCTTTGTTTTTTGACTGGAAGCTTCGAGTTCATGATCGAGCATTGAAGCTAAAACAGTATAGCGTTGGTATATAGAAGAATCCTTTAATTCAACATTGAACTGACTTCCAAGTTCATGTAAAAATGCCTTTTTAAAGGCTTCTTTGTCTGTAAATTGAGTTTGCATGTATTTGCTCCTTAATAATAATATCTATTA
>JAUSOA010000269.1 GCA_030656435.1 Acholeplasmataceae bacterium
CATTAATGATTCAAAACTCGATGATATTCTTACACAAGGTGCAGAGCGTGCAAGGTTGATTGCTCAAAGAAAGATGCAGAAGGTATATAAGAAAATAGGATTAGGAAGAATTAAATAAAATCAAGGGTTGCTCGAATTGAGCAACCCTTTTTTTTGATATTCGATATGTAAAATGATTCTTTAAATCATTATTTTATTAAAAATTTCAGACACTCTTGAAAAAAAATAACACTCGCTTCTAATAATAGAAATGAGTGTTATGTTATTAGTATGAATTAATTATAAGAAAATTAGTGTGAATAATACTCCAATCACTCCAGCAATCGCTAATCCTAGAACCGTTCTTCTAGGCATTTGACCGTTATTTTCCATTGCTTTACCAAAGACTCCAAATACAACTGGATGAATTAAGAACGGCATCGCAAATATAAATGAGATCATACCCGCTGCTTCAGTTCCAAACATTCCACCTTGAATTGATGCAAATAATCCAAAGTGAGAAATAGCACTACTATTTCCCATAGCTGCAAACGATAGACTCATACCAGTTAGATCTAGCATAATAAAACCACCGAAAACAGCAACCAATTGCCAACCTAAAGAAAAGAGAATAAGTCCCTTGGTTTGCTGTGATTTTTTTCCTTGGGATTTCGATAAAACTCTAAGTGATAAATAGGTTAAGACAGCACCAATTATAACAACTAGTAAACCAGGAAACACAAGTAGTTCTCCACGAGTTGCACTTGCTGCTAGTATTGTAAATACAAATATGTGTCCTAAAAAGGGAACATTAATCATAATTGGGGCTAATTCTTTTGCTGCATCTCCAAGGTCACCAGCTGTACATGCTCCTGTTAATCCTGAATGCGATAAACTACCTGCCATACCTGGTGCTACAATATCAACTGATTGTTGTTTACCCAAAAAGACTAATAAAGCCATACCTACAAACATCCAAAATAGTTGTCCAAAGAATCCAAATGCAATCACTTGCAACATCCCATCTAAAGTAAATGCTTCAAGTAGACGAGATCCACCGACGAGAAATACCGCTGCCAATACCATTGGAATACCACCAAATAATAGTGATTTAAATGTTGGCCCACCACGCCAATTTGAAAATATCATTCCTAAAGTACTGGAAATCACCATTGCAAAGAATATCTGTGGTAATGCAATGATATCTTTTATCCATGAACTGATATAAAAGGATAATACAAGTATTGTAAGTATCCCTAATATTTCAACAACACCACGCATCAAATACTGATGCTTATTAATAATTTTGGCTTTTGAGTCAATTAAAATCAAGGATCCAGCAATTCCAAAGAAAGCAATCAATGGATAAAATATTGCCAATGATGAACTGCTATCTCCTAAAATAATTCTCTTTAAGCCTTCGATACCTACTAAAATGAAGTAAGCACGTACGATAAAAATAAGTTGAGTTCCTTTGGTTCCCAAAATAACTTCATTGTCATTTAATGTTACATCATCTTCCTTTGGTAATTTGGGTTTAAAAAATGTGTTTCTAAGTTTTTGTCCACCAACAAAGAATGTGACTATGAGTGCTGTTATGGTTACGCTTGATGTGAAACCAATCATTGGAAATGTGGATAGACCAGGATTTCCTATATTAGAAATATCTAAAATAAGTCCTAACGTCAATCCGAAAATAACAATAATGAGTATTGGTGAATATTTTGTACCCGCAACAACAGCTCTAGAAATCAATACAATCGGTAATAGAATCAATAGTGTCAGCCAAAAATGATTTAAAATACTTAAATCTGCCATAAATCCTCCTATGGTAAATATATATGTTTCTATTGTAACAAGAAATGATTTAAATAGAAAGTGAAATCAAAATTATAATATCTACATTCTTATTAATAAGAAAAAAGTCGTATAAAACTGGAATGTATTTTTGACTTTTCATAATGATCAAGATTTAAAACGTGCAACTACGCTATAAAAAAATTAGAAAATTGTTTCAATATGAACATTTATTTATTCGTATGCTTTGACTGTAATTGTATCTACAGGATATTCAACATCACCATCAATTTGAAGATATGTTGGTTTATCGAACTTCACAGTAATTTCACTTGACTTATACACTTGAACCCATTTTTTAAACATAACATGCCAGCCTAAATAGATGGTTGGAAAGATTAGCATTAATACCCATTTGGGAACATTCTTTACGACTACTAAATAGAGTTCTTTTACATTTCGATGTGCCTTTGGTGCAATTTTCATTCCACCACCATAATATGCTCCATTCATCATGCTAGTAAACCATAGTTTTTCTTCTCTCCATGTCATTCCATTTAAGGTGATTTCAGCAGAAATTGGCTTGAATTTAGCAAATCCTTCAAAGGCATGGCGAAAATAGTTAATCTTATTTTTTTTAAATCTTGATGTGTTAACTAAATGTCCAATAAAGCCATCAAGTCCTGCACCTGTGCCATTTAGAAAATATCTTGATTTTTCATGAAAGTGCACACTTGGAAGTCTTCGAATATATTTTTTAATTGGAACTATTTTATCCTTCGTTTTTAGGCTTCGAATAAAGTCATTTCCTGTTCCTGCTTGATACATATAGAGGTCTTGCTTGATATCAAGATCATAGATTCGATTTGCAAGATGATTAATCGTTCCATCTCCACCGACAATGATGATCCGATCATCAGCATTACATCCAGATGCGAAAGCTTCAACATCATCAATAGCAAGTATGCTGTAGCTTACGACTGCATTCCCAGTTTTCCTTAAACTTTCAATAATTTTATTGATGAATTTTTCATTCTTACCATTTCTTGAAAGTGGGTTATAAAGTAGTATGTCCATAGTGGCTCCTTATAGGAAAATAATCATTGCGTATTTCTTCTTACCTCTTCTAACAACTGCATAGGCATCATGAATGGCATGCTGATTGGTAACCATATAGTCGATGCTATCCATTTTTAGATCATTGAGTAAAATAGCACCGCTTTGAACAAACGTTCTCGCTTCTCTTTTTGAGGATGCTAAATTGGATTCTACAAGTATATCAAGAATTCCCTTGGGTTCACTGAGTGTAACTAAGTCTAGCGTCTTTGATAACATTTTAAACTCAGCTTTGGATAAATTAGAAAATTCTCCTATGAAAAGTGCATCTGTAACTTTTTGTGCTTGATGGACTGCCTCTTCACCGTGCATTAGCTTTACAACTTCATATGCAAGCTTCTTTTGTGCTTCACGAAGCTCAGGGTTTTCTTGTTGTTTTTTGACAAGCTCTTCGATCTCTGCTCTTGGAAGTAATGTTAATTGCTTCAAATAGTTTTCAATATCTGCATCGGATGCATTTAAGAAGTATTGGTAAACTTCATATGGTGTTGTTAGATTAGAATCTAGCCATAATGCACCTGATTCACTCTTTCCAAATTTAGAACCATCAGCCTTAAGCAACAATGGTGAAGATAAACCAATTGCTTTACTGTTTTCACCCTCAAGCTTTCTAATCAATTCAAGACCTGTTGTAATATTTCCCCATTGATCAGATCCGCCAAATTGAAGCTTACAATCAAGTGTTCTATATAAATGAAGGAAGTCAATTGCCTGAATTAACATATAGGAGAACTCGGTATAGGATATACCAATTTCTAATCTCTTTTGAACTGTATCTTTAGCAATCATGTAATTGATTGAGAAATGCTTTCCATAATCTCTTAGGAAAGAGATCATATCTATTTTACCAATCCAATCGTAATTGTTAACAAATATTGCTTTATTTGGGTCTAAAAACTGAGAAAGCTGTACCTTAATCTTTTCTGCATTGAGTAATGACTCTTCTAGAGTTAAAAGCTTTCTTTCACTTGTTTGTTTAGGATCACCAATTAGACCTGTTGCTCCACCAATTAAAACAATTGGTGTATGCCCATATTTTTCAAGTAAAAGCATTCTAACCACTTGGACGAGGTGGCCTATAGTTAAAGATTCTCCTGTAGGATCAAACCCGCAGTAGAACTTGATTTTATCGTTATCTAACAATTCTCTTGCTTTCTCTTCATTGCTGACGTCTTTTATAAAACCACGCCAAAGTAATTCATCATATAATTTCATCTTCTTGTCTCCTTTGATTTTTATACAAAAATCGCCCTTAGAAAAAATCTAAGGACGAAATATTCCGCGGTACCACCTTAGTTCTAGAATAAATCCTAGCACTTAAATTCATATGATCTCCATAAATGTAATTCATTGCTTGTTTTCTCTCCATGTTACACCCTCATGAAGTCTCTATATAAGGCTTTCAAGCATCTACTTTTTTTATTTCATTGATCGATTTAGTTTGTGGTCTGTCTCTTGACGATATAGTGTGGAAGTGTGATTCGGATATTGTCTACATCCTTTTGATTCATTAACTTCGTTAACAGTCTCATCGATACAGCACCTATATCATATACTGGAACGTCAATTGATGTCAAGGTAGGACGTGATAAAAGTGCATATTTTGTATTTTGGAAGCCTGCAACAGCTAAATCCTTAGGTACAAGTCGTCCATTATCTCTCGCAATATTCATAAATGATACTGCAATCGAGTCTCTAACACCAATCGCTGCATCGACTTTCTTATCTGCAAAGAAGGTGGAGAAATGCTGACGGTTAATATTGGTATCACCACTTGTTCTAAATATTTTAGGCTCAAGCTTAGCTTCTTCCATTGCTCTTGTGTATCCGGCTTCTTTTTTATCATTGACTGAATATCTTCTAGCAGTTGATAATAGATAAATATTTTGACGATGATCATTAATTAAAAGCTTTGTCATTTCATAGCCTGCTTTTTCATAATCGATTGATACTGTTGGGACATCTGGATCATCGGAGACAACGTTCGCAAAAACAAATGGAATTCCATTTGAATTGAACATTCTCTTGATATCTTCAACTCTCTTTTCATTGAGTTCATCATTCAAATACAATACACCATCAACTTGTTCTGCGACGATATCATGGAGTGTATCAATAACATCCATATCTTCTCTAATCGCAAACAACTTAATCGAATATTTATAGTTTTGGGCGATGTCAGAGATACCACCGAGCATTTCAGCAACTGAAGCTCTTGTAATATCCGAGATGACAACCCCTACGGTCGTAGTTTTTCTGCTTGCTAGGCCTCTAGCAATTACGTTAGGTCTATAACCCAATTCTTTAATTACTTTTAGGACTCTTTGTCTTGTTTCTTCTTTAACCTTTTCGGGGTTATTGAGTACGCGTGATACCGTTGCAAGCGATACGCCTGCCGCACCAGCTACATCATAAATTGTGGCGTTACTCATTTAAAAATCACCTCTACATTTCATATTATACCTAATCATTATAACATTTAATGTAAAGGCTTTCAAGTAATTTATGAAAATATTTTCATTCGCTTACAAAAAAATAAAAGGGCTATTTGCCCTTTTACCTTGATTACCGTTTTTCTTTAATTCTTGCTGCCTTGGTTGATAATGTGCGGATGTAATTTAACTTCGCGCGTCTTACCTTACCACTACGTGCTACCTCAATACGATCGATTGATGGTGAATGCACTGGGAACGTACGTTCTACACCGATTCCATAGGATATCTTACGAACTGTAAATGTTTCAGAAACTCCTCCGCCTTGTCTTTTAATGACTAGACCTTCGAACAACTGAATACGTTCGCGTGCTCCTTCTTTAATCTTTACGTATACCTTAACGGTATCTCCAGAGTTAAATACAGGCACTTCCTTGATGTAAGAACTTGTGATCGCAGCGATTAAATCTTGGCCTTTTAATCTTGACATGTTCGACTCACTCTCTTTCTTCCAATGTTCTTGTTCTATGACAGCGGACCATTGTGCTAACTTGATACGGCTTTCTTATTATAACAAAGTTAAAATGAAGTTGCAACCGTTTTATGACTAAATATCGTGTTTAATCAACTATTTTAGGTAAATATGTAACGCGATTTATGAAATAATTGGATTGAAACATTTTTTCATATTTATCAATCACTTGGTAAACCCACATTTTCTTTGCAAGATACTCCTCTGGATTGCTATTTCCTGATAAAACAGCATCAAACATAACGACGTTTTCATGGCTGATCCAGCTAGAAAATGATAATATAATTGGTCTATCCTCTTTCTCATCTAAGAATATACTCTGTCCGTAATAAAAATCTTGGTAATAAGATATTCCTAATAAATCCATAACAGTTGGTGTAATATCATAATGCGATGTTAATGTGTGATTTTCGCTTGCACCAAGTTTTTGACTATAGATGATAAATGGAACTTTTTCCATATCATAAGGATTATCCCTTGTTAATGGATTCGAGTATTCATAGGTTATTGGAAAACTCGAATAGTTCTTGTGGTCACTGAAAAGAATAATCAATGTGTCATCTAGTAAATTCTTTGCTTCTAAATCATCTAAAAGTGTACCGAGTCCTTCATCAAAATTCATTTGTGCAGCAGTAATTGTAAGCAATTCAATCGGTGCAGTTGCATACTTAGGATCATTTGCAAGAATATTATAATAAACTTGAAGTTCATCACGATACTTATTGTGTGGTCCATGAGGTGTAACTGTCATCACAAAACTAAAGAATGGATCTTCTTGAACTGGAGCAATTACATCCTTAAATTTCTCAAACATAATCGAATCTAATGGCCAATTGCCATTTTCCTCAATACCTAAATCCTCAAAAGCATAATATCTTTCAAAACCCATGTTGGGATGAATTATATTTCGATTGAAAAAATTTTGATAGTAATTATGGAATGAGTTTGCGGTATACCCAAACTCACCTAAAACATGTGGTAATGCATTGGTATAGGTATTATTACCAAAGGAATACATGAAGTTATCGGCTTGAAAATACATCATTGATGTCAGAGATTTAAACTCAGCATCATATGTGTAATTTGATTTTGCTGCCGAATAAAAATTCGTGAAATTGATTCCTTCGTCATAAAGTCGGTAATAATTAGGTGTATGTGCTCTTGTGAATGCATAGTCTTCACACGTTTCACACATAATCATTATCACATTTTGACCCTCAAGAACACCATATAAAGGAGACTGATCTGCTATATTATATGTAATAATTTGATCAATTTCTTCGATGTACTCTTCTGCATAAAGCAAGGGTTTAATTACATTTCCTGCATATGTAACAATATCTTTCGCATGGTATGTAATGGATCCAAATTTCTGAACAAACAAGCTTTTGTCTGCTGGTGTGTCATAAACAAGTGCGTCTGCCTCATTGATAATAGCTGGGCTAAATAACAAGCCTAACATTGAAACAAGGAGATAAATTGTTCTTAGGACATATCTTTTTGGATTATTTTCTGGGTGCATTTGAACAATTTGTTTCAATAACTTAAAGCTGAAAGCCAAAAAGATTAAAATCAATGCCCACAAGAGAATTCCATATGGAGATAGTGGGTTGTATTTTAACCCAATTTTCATCGTGTTTTTACCCGATTCTAAAAGCATAGCAATCGAAGTAACGTCTTGCTTGAAAAAGTAAAGCGTACTATCTGTCAAAAAGAATATAAACATAATGAGTATATAGATGAAATAAGCGAAATATCTTCGCGTATTTTTTTTAATGAATGATAGTGTTGCCAAAACAATTGCAACATTAAAGAAGGCAATTAACCAATGCCCAAATGATACACCAAAGCCATATCGAATGATAAAAATTGCATCAAAAGTGAAAACGACAAAAATGATGAATAGGAATTCAACGATTTGGCTATTTTGCGCTAGTCTCTTGATGAAGTTCAAATTGATCAATCCTTTCAACATTATCTTTACATAATTTTACATGTATATTATACATCAAAAAAAAAGAATATGAGTAAAACTCACATTACTTTTTAAGTGATTTGTTAATATTTTGCAAAACTTTTTCTTCTTTTTCTGTTAATTTTATTTTTTCTATTAAGTCTGGTCTTTTTGTCGCAGTTTGCTTAATTGATTCTTCGAATCTCCAATTTTCTATGAGCTGATGATTTCCAGATTTTAATACCTCAGGAACCACATAACCCTTATATTTTTCCGGTTTTGTATACTGAGGAAACTTTAACCATCCGTTTTGAAGACTATCTTCTTCAGCTGAATCAGCATGTATGACTTCAGGTATAAGTCTTGTGACTGCATCAGTTATAATCATTGCTGGTATTTCTCCACCAGTAAGCACATAATCACCAATCGAAATTTCTTCATCTATCAACTGCTCAACACGTGCATCGATGCCTTCATAATGCCCACAAAGCAAAATTAAATGCTTTTCCTTAGATAATTCAATCGCTTTTTTTTGATCGAATAGTTTTCCTTGAGGTGAAAGCATGATAATCTTTGACTCTGGTGATTTTAGTTTTTCGATACAATCATAAAATGGTGGAAAGGCCATCAGCATTCCAACACCACCGCCATATGGAGTATCATCAATTTTCTTGTGCTTATTGTGTGAGTAGTCTCTAAGCTGATTGAGTCTAATATCAACTAAATTACAATAAACCGCTTTTTTAATAATTGAATTGTCTAAGAAATTACTAAAAAATTCTGGAAAAATGGTAACGATATCGATAATCATAGTAATCCCTCAATCGGTGTAATGATGATTCTATCCTCTAGAACCTCTGATACAAAAATCTTGATGAAAGGAATCATTACTTTTTTTCCATTTTCTTTTTCAATCTCAAGTAGGTGTCCTTGTGGAACAGGAATCATGTGAGTAACCTTACCTACAAAAACTCCTAAATCTGTATAAACATCTTTTTCAAGTAAAGACTGATAGTGATAATCATCTTTTTCGAGTTGTTTTGTAACCTCTGCGTCTGAGTAAACCTCTAAACCCTTGTAGACTAAAATATCGTTGATGTTGTCATAACCCTTGAATTTAACGATGAAAAGATTTCCTTGACTTCTAGCTCTTTCAATGATAAATTGCTTCTTTTTACCTTGAATGAGTACATAAACCTCAGCGTTAACGAAAAAGCGGTTAAAATCACTCAAATTGTAGATTTTAACCTCTCCCTTAATGCCGTGTGTATTTGTAATTTTACCAATTTGATACATTTTGCTCATCCTTAAAACGAGTCGATATCGATTTGAACACGCTTGCCTTCTTTCGAAGCACCCGCATATACAATCGTACGCATTGCACTGGCAATCTTGCCACCCTTACCAATCACACGTCCTAAATCAGCTTCATTGACTAAAAGCTGAATAGTTATAGTTTCATCGTCTGTTGATAAGATTTTTACTAATACATCGTCCGGGTTAACAACTAATGGCATAATCATATTTTTGATTAGTTTTTCAAAATCTACCGCCATGATATGTTCCCCCCTTTATTTGTTTAGTACACTATACTTCTTGAATAAGCTTTTTACTGTATCCGTAGGTTGTGCACCATTGTCTAGCCATTGCTGAGCCTTTGTAGCATCAACTGCAACTTTACCAATTAGTGGATCATAAGTTCCTAGGATTTCTAAGAATTTACCATCTCTTGATTTTGTTGACTCGCTTGCTACAACTCTATAAAATGGTCTTTTATTTGAACCAAAACGTTGTAAACGTATTTTAACTGCCATAATATTCACTCTCTTTCTTTTTGTTATCCACTACTATTATATACATTTATTTCTTCCTGTCAAGTCTTTTTACTTAACAGTTAAAAATTTACATTGGGATCGAAAAGCTGTGATGGTCCAATATGCTTGAATCCTTTAACATCCTTTAATTGTTTTTTTAAATTGGCTTCAATATCTTTATCGCCATAAACAACAGCATAGCCTTGTTTTTCTGATACATAGGCAACATCAACAGGTAGCGAGCGAAGCTTTTCTATGACATGCTTCCCTTGGTAAAATACGACATAAGACATCCGATTAGCGTACATGACAACTACCTCCCTTTTTTACGATTCCTAATTTATTAGGTGTTTGAATATGACTGGACACCGATTGTGTCATTTGGAATAAAAAATCATTCAATTCATCTTGAAATTCCTTTTCTACCTCGAAATAACGTTTGACCTCCGGCTTGCTGTAGAGCACAGCCTTTGATTCACTAAATTTTTGAACTGCTTCCTTGAAATCTGGGTGATAGGATCCACCCTCAGACATAACCGAATCATATTTTAATTTTGCATTCTGAAAGTCACTGATTTCATTTGGATATAATTCTAGCATTTTTTTATCGAGATACTTAATTTCCTTATATTTTGAGTCCTCTTTGATTTCATCAAGGACCTGATATGCTTGCATCATGATTTCTGTCATTCTAGATCTTTCCTTTCAAATTCCTTGTATTCTCCTGGTTTGAGATCCTTTAACTCCAAATTCCCAATTCGAGTTCTTTTTAATCTTAAAACCTCATATCCAACGGCTTGAAACATACGTTTGACTTGGTGGAATTTTCCCTCATCTATGATGATAGTAACATATTCTTTATTCTTTTTGATTGCTATTGCCTTTGCGAAGTATTCATCATTATAACCATCTTTAACAAAAATACCATTGAGTAGTGCTTGATGATGAACAAAGGGTTTGTCTAGCATAACCTCATAGGTTTTTTCAATATGTTTTTTTGGATGCATAATATGATGTGCAAAATTCCCATCTGTTGTAAGTATTAATAATCCTTCTGCATCTAAATCTAATCTTCCTGCAATTGAAAAATCAAATCGGTCATATGGCGCTTGAATAAGTGAGGTGATTACAGAATGCATGGAATCATGATTTGCTGACAAATATCCAACTGGCTTATAAATCATGATATCGATAGATTCCTTATAGAAGACCTGTTCGCCATCAATAAAAACCAATTCCTTGTTCGGATCTATCGAAGTTGCTGGATCGATAACCCTTTTCAAATTGATTTTGACTTCATGTGCTCTTAAAAGTTGTTTGATCTCTTTTCTAGAGCCATATTTTAAATTACTTAGAAATTTATCGATACGCATCAAGTCGCTCCTTATGATATAATTAGTATGAGGTGTATGAAACATGATTACTATGAAAAATGTCATCCGCGAAGGTCATAAAACTCTTGAAACTGTAGCTAAAGAAGTCAAAATACCTTTAACTCTTGCGGATAAAAAATTATTAAAAGATATGCTTGAATATGTGAAGAACTCACAAGATGATGAAATGGTCGAAAAGTACGATTTAAGACCAGCTGTTGGCATTGCTGCTCCACAGGTGAACGTTTCAAAAAGAATGTTTGCAGCCCATGTTACTGATTTTGATGGAACTCTTTATTCTTATGCACTCGTGAACCCTGTTCTTAAGGCGAAGGGTCCTGGTATTATCTATGTCCCAGGTGGCGAGGGTTGTTTAAGTGTTGATCGCGCTACAGAAGGATTAACTCCTAGATATTCATCTGTCACTTTCGAGGCGCTTTCCTATGATATTCCAAGTGGTGAATTAATCCCAATCGAACTTCATTTAGAGGGCTACGTTGGCATTGTTTTTCAACATGAATTTGATCATCTAAATGGAATCCTTTATACAACTAAGTTATTCCCAGAAATACCGAATGCAAAACCAGCATTTGAATATTTAAATGAAGAGGATGCTATTTAAAAATAATACGCAGCACCTTGATTTGGTTCTCTAAAATGTCATCAATGGTGACATTTTTTGTTTCTTCATTCGGGAATATTTTTTTAGACAAATCAAGCATTTCATTTTCTTTTTTCTTTTTGTCGTTGGAGAATATTTTTTTAAATAATCCCACTTTTTTTGGCTCCACATTAAAGACTGATGTATGGAATCTATTATCAACCATTAGAAATCCTGCATACCTGTCACGTAATAATTTTTTAAAGATTGTGACAATATCAGTTTTTCCATATCCGATTAGTTTAGGCATGTTTTGATGATCTGCATCTATACACATCACAGCTCCAATCATTGTTCTTAGGAGTCTATATGCGGTCGTTGTAGATTCATTATTCATCATGATGGCTACAGGATCAAATGCGAAGCTTAAGACATTAGATTTGATTTTTTTAAATAGGTAAGTATAGGTATTTGCCTTATAGTTATTGACTGGAAGTAAGATAATCTTCTTGCCATTTTTCATAGCTGCATCCACATAAGGTTCTAGCCTTTTATTAATATTATCATATTCTTCAATCACATCATTGAATTTAGGCAATCTAAAAAATAGATGACTGACCTTAAGTCGATCTGCGACTTTAATCATATATTTAAATTCATCGAGAGCATCTGCATGTCTTTTATCATCATATAGATCATAGGAAGGTATACTTGTATCTAAAACTGCTATTTTCAATTTAGCCGTTTTCAACTCAAGCATTATCTTTTTCAGGTCGTTATCACTTAGTTCAATGATTGGTTGACCGTTATAAGATCTTAAGCATATATATTCCATTTGATTTCTTTGTGCTAAAGCAATTTGTTCCTGAAAGGAAGATGCCCCATCATAATCAAAAAATCCTGTGATATTAGGCTTCATAGTTTTCTCCACTCATACATTAAAATACCCCCAGCTACACTGACATTAAGGCTTTCAACATTTTCGGTTGGAATGTGGACGGATTGGTCAGCTAAAGCTTTAATTGAATCTGAAACGCCATGTCCTTCATTTCCAAGAATTAATACTGTTTTTTTGGTTTTGCTGACAATACCACTTTCATGAGCATCCGCATATATGATTTGATAATCTTTATCTATAAAGTAAAGAATTGCTTCCTCAAGAGGTCTTCTTTCTAAATACACATCAAAGATTGCACCCTTCGAAGCACGAATGACTTTCTCATTATAAAAATCAGCTGACTTTAACGATAATATAACATGCAGAAATCCAAATGCTGCAGCACTTCGAATCAATGCTCCTACGTTATCTGGGTCTTGAACATCATCGAGCATCAATACCTTGTTACTTTCTATTTTCGGATTTGTCTTTTTGCATACTGCAATCCAATCGAAATAGGTTTCTGCTTGTTGAAGATCGTCCATTAAATCTTTTGTTAGTGCTGTGGTTCCTTCAATTTCTGTAGTTGTTAAAATTTCAACAACCGCTTGATGCTCCTTTGCTTTATCAACAAGATGCTTACCATAAACTAAAAACATACCATGAGCATCACGATATTTTTTAAGTTTTAAGTTTTTCCATAGCTTAAATGATTTGTTTTGCTTGGATGTTATAATCATATTCCATCAGTTCCTTTTCATAAAGAGCAATTGCCTCAAAAACTGTAAATCCATATTTTGATATATTGAAATTAGAATCTTTTGAGACATCCAATGTCTTCACATTAAGTAATGCCTCTACCAATAAGTTATCATATTCCATATTTTGTTCATACTTTAATGCATAGATTTCCATAGGTCTTGTTGCTGGAGCCTTAGGCACATAAATACTGCAGCAATCATTAAATGCGCGAATGGATATATCAAAGGTGTCAATTTTCTTTGCAATATCAATGATTTCTTGTTTATCGTAGGTGATTACTGGTCTTAATATGGGTAGTTTTGTTACAGCCTCAACGACTTGCATGCTATTTAAGGTTTGACTCGCTACCTGTCCTACGGATTCACCATTGATTAAGCAGAGCAGTTTCTTCTTTCTCGTAAATCTTTCAGCAAGACGGTACATCATTCTTCTCATGATGGTAATTGTATAAGGTTCAAAAACGTGTGCTAGTATTTCTTCATGAATCTTCGTGAATGGAACTAGATGCAGTTTAATTGAACCAGTAGGTGTATAAATTGCTAGCTTTTTAGCAAGATCTACTACCTTTTGAACAGATTCTAGAGGAGTTAAGGGTGTAGATTCAAAATGAAAGAGTTCAACTTCGATTCCTTGCTTCATCGCTAAATACGCTGCAACAGGAGAATCGATTCCACCGCTCATCATGAGTAGACCTTTTCCTTGCGTCCCAAATGGAAAGCCACCCATCCCTTTAATGCTTTTCATATGTACGAAAGCGATGTCTGCTCTAATTTCAACATAAAGTGTTTCCTTGGGATTCTTGACATCTACGATAAACTTTTTATCTGCACCATTTAAAATGGGGCTAGCAATCTTTTGCGTAATTTCAAGGCTTGTCATTGGAAAGCTTTTGTCATGTCTCTTCGTTTCTATCTTTAACCTTACCATAGGTTCGTCCATTTCGATATTTAAAACTTGAATAGCTTTTAAGATGATATCATCTAAATTTGGCTTTGCTACATAAACTACACTAAAACTATATATCCCTTGAATCTGTTTTAATCTCGAAATGATTTCTTGTTCATCACCTACATTGTAGCCAATAAAAATACGATCATGTGTAAATTCATAGGATACTTCCAAACCATCTAGTCTAGCAACTAAGTGTGCTCTAACCCTTTTAATAAAAAACCCGATATTTCGACCTTTTAGCATCATATCGCCAAAACGGATAAGTATTTTTTTTGTCATGTTTTATCACCATATCTATTTTAACATATATGATATAATAATTGAGGTGGTGATATCATGAAAAATCAAGAACTGTTACAATCAGCATATGCTCTCCTAGAGAGTCAACCTAACCAGATTTCAATTTTATCTAATGCATCAGCGTTTATCAATGATTCGTTCGACCGATTAAATTGGGTAGGCTTTTATTTATTTGATGGAACAAACCTAACTGTTGGTCCTTTTCAAGGACATGTTGCTTGCTCTGTTATTCCATTAGGAAAAGGTGTTTGTGGCGAAGCTGCAGTTTTAAAGAAAACAATAGTTGTTAAAGATGTGTTAGCACACGATAATCATATTGCTTGTGACTCAAATAGTCGAAGTGAGGTTGTAGTTCCAATTTTTATTAAAGACACGCTTTTTGGTGTCTTAGATGTCGATAGTCCAGTCTTTGACCGCTTCGACTCAGAAATCGTCCAATTCTTGGAGGAATTCGTTAAGTTATTAGTAAAAACAATTGACATTTAATACCCTATAGGGTAAAATGAATAGCGTCGGTAAAAAGCAGGCAGCCTATTTTTTAAAGAGCGATCCCTACCCATATGGAGCCCCTAGTAACCTTATACTGCTTTAAGGTGAAAAGAACATCGGGATACCTTTAATGAAAGTACTTTGCAGTTTTTGCCTACCAAAAATAAAAGAGGAGGTAAAAATTTATGTCACGTTACACAGGACCATCATGGAAGATATCACGTCGTTTAGGCTATTCGATTTCTGAAACAGGAAAAGAATTGAAAAAGCGTCCTTATGCACCAGGTCAACATGGACAACGTCGTTCTAAAACAAGCGGCTACGGAGATCAACTTCACGAAAAACAAAAAGTTAGATTTACTTATGGAGTATCCGAAAAGCAATTTAGAAAGACTTTTAATGAAGCTGACAAGATGAAGGGTAAGCATGGTGAAAACTTCTTGCGTCTACTTGAATCTCGTTTAGACAATGTCGTCTATCGTTTAGGACTTGCTAGAACTAGAGCACAAGCGCGTCAATTAGTCAATCATGGACATTTCCTTGTCGATGGTAAGAAAGTAGATATTCCATCATATCGTCTTCAACCAGGCCAGAAACTTCAACTTAGAGAAACATCTAAAGGCTTAAAGGTTGTACAAGAAGCTCTTGAAGGACAATATGCATCCGTTGAGTTCGTATCATTCGATAAGGACACTAACGTAGGAACATTCGTTCGTTATCCAGAACGCAATGAAATTCTACAAGAAATCAATGAGCAATTGATTGTTGAATTCTACAACAGATAACAAAAATAAAAGATGATTCCTCGGAACCATCTTTTCAGACTGTTGATAAAAGCTAGTTTTGAAACTTCAGTACATAACTGAAATTCAG
>JAUSOA010000275.1 GCA_030656435.1 Acholeplasmataceae bacterium
AGGTTCACAAGTCCTAAAGACACTAGACTCAAACCTTGAATCAAAACTATCTATTTATCTAGATGAAAACTATAAGACCATCGGACTCAAGGGTCAAGTAAATGCCTTTATAGGTAGTCATATGAGTATTGAAGTTACTGACATGAATCATCATGTATCAGTATCTTCAAATGTTGTCTTAGAGAGAGCATCGAATCAAGTTGTTACTAAGGAACAAATTGTTGATCATATTTCTAAGCTGGGGAACACACCATTCTATTTCGAGGAACTTATAGTCGATACAGACAATTTATCCTTTATTCCAATCAAGGTAATGAATGAGCTCAGAAGACTAGCAATTGAAGAAATTAAAGCACTAAGAGAGTTTGAAAGAAGAAAACATCTAATCGTGGATCAAGTTGAAGATCAAATAGAGATAAAACCAAGTGATTTTGAACTGATTGTTAAGGTAACAACCTTAGAGCAATTCAATGAAGCAATTCAAGCAGGAATCCGTACCATTTATTATGAGGATCTCCTTCAAATCGAGTCCAATCATATTGAGCTGTTCAGTGTTAGAAAAAGAATTCAGCAGCATCAATCTGACTTAATTCATAAACCTACTGTGATTAACGAAGTCGGCAGTTTGATGCTAAACCCAAAGGGATACAAACTAGTTACCAATGAATTTCTTAATGTAACCAATATTTATACTGCACATCTTTTATATAAGTATCATGTAGAAAGAGTAACACTTTCACCTGAATTATCTAATCAAAGAGTTTTTGATTTTAGAGATAGATTCCTTCAAGAATTCAATTATATTCCTAATTTAGAACTTGTCGTATATGGACGTGTAGATTTAATGATTTCTAAATATTGTCCGATTGCAAAAACCTTTAAGACAAAACAAAATTGTCATCTTTGTGAATTGAATATGTATTACTTAGAAGATCGCATGAAAGCTAAATTTCCATTAATCAACGATGGTAACTGTAATATTAGAATATTAAACAATAAACCACTTAATCTTATTGAATATGTAAATCAAATCCGGTCATCTGGAATCAATAAAATCAGATTGGATTTCACCACTGAACGAGCATTAGAGGTAAAAGAAGTTATCAAAAGCTTTAAAAAGGCTATCGACGGGGAAATGATTTATCCGAATCCAAAAGTGATTACCTACGGTAGATTTAAGGATTAACAACAAAAAAAAATGGTATCCCTTGGATATCATTTCTTTTTATAGTGCCTTGTGTGAGCCATCACAGTAGGGTTTAGATTTTGATTTTTTACATCCACATAAATAATATGCAGCATCTTTATCTACCTTGAAGCCAAGCGGATTGACTCCAGTTCCTTTGTGTGAACGATTATCACACATCGGCTGAATATCACTTTTTCCGCAATTGCAAAACATGTATCTCTGAATTTCCTTCAATTCAATTCTGTAAGGGTTACTTCTTGATGTCAGCTTGGTCCCCATCCAATCACCATCCCATTCTTATTTTCATTATAACGCAGATTTAACAAAAAACAATTGGTTAATCGAGTTCTAAGTGTCACATCTTTCATTTTTTTCATATAATAGAATTAGGAGATGATTGAATGAAGAAAGATTTGTTGTTGTCTAGATTAAATGCAATCGGACAATCGATATCAAAAAGAGAGTTCTCTATCGCTTTACTTGGGCTCGGATCGGTTGGTGTGGAGCTCGATCGACTAGATGAATATTCAGATTTGGATTTTTTTGTTATTGTAGAAGATGATGCTAAAGAAAACTTTATCGAAGACCTTTCTTGGCTAGAAGAAGCTTATCCATTAGCATATGCCTTCAAGAATTCAAAGGATGGATATAAGATTTTGTTTGAGGATGGAATCTATGGAGAGTATGCCGTGTTTGGAAAAAATGAAGTGAATCAAGTCACACAGGCACAAGGTCGTCTAATATGGATGAATCCAAATTACAAACTTCCTACTCTTACAGCCACTAAAGGAAATATCCCAACGCTTAAAAATGAAAATATTGAATACAAAATCAATGAAGCATTAACCAATCTTTATGTTGGACTGCTTCGTGCCTTAAGGGGAGAAAAATTATCAGCTTATCGTTTTATAGAAACCTATGCTTTCAATAATCTTTTAAGTGTTATTCATCACTTTGAAAAAGAGAACAAAATCCATGAAGACCTATTCAATATTGAAAGAAGATTTGAAAATCACTATCCAAATTTTATAAAGAATTTAGGGGAAATGCTACAAGGCTATCATCATATTGCAAAATCTGCCCAATCAATTCTTAATTATATTTCAGCAATCTATGATATCAGTCCAGCATTAAAGGATGAAATAGAAACGTTAATTGTTCAGTTGAACAAAAAGGAATCATGATATAATCTAGAAAAGGGGTCGATTCCAATGATTAAGATTGTAAAAATATTGATGATTGCTATTTTATCTGTCGTAGTTTTTTTCATTCTAGTTGTTTTTAGGCTATTCGCAATAAAAATTTATGATTCAAATGTGCAAAATGCACATATGAAGACGTTAGCATCCTATTATGCGAGTGAAGAGTTTAGCCCAGTTGATGAATCGGAATTCATCAATTTCGATATCAATGACACCACAATCAAGCTCAATCAAATCCAAATGCTTGCTACACACAACAGCTATAAGAAAAAAGGCTCAGATATTGGAAAATTCTTTGTAGGTCTTGGTGATTCTTTTGAGGAAGCAAGAGCACTTAAATATGGTTATAAGAATCTAACTGATCAGTTTGAATCTGGTGTCCGTAGTATGGAGTTTGATCTTAGACTTAGAAAAACTCAGTTTGTATTGACACATGTTCCATTAGTTGATAATAGCAGTGTTGCTCCTGACTTTTCACAGGCTCTCGAGGAAATTTATTTATTTTCATCAAATAACCCAAATCATATCCCTATCATTATCCTCATGGAGATTAAAGATGATTGGATGATTTTAGACCATGCATTGCAGATTATTGAACCCAAACATCTCGAAAATCTAAACGGGTTACTAAAAGATAAACTAGGAAACAATCTTTTTACACCAAGTGATATGATGGAAACAGGAAAAACCTTAAAGGAAACCATCCAAACGACTGGCTGGCCAAGCGTTCACTCACTTTTAGGCAAGGTAATCTTTGTTTTGC
>JAUSOA010000008.1 GCA_030656435.1 Acholeplasmataceae bacterium
ATATGCAAATCTAAATCTCGTGAATACACCACCAGCAATGTATCAAATGGGCAAGCTAGATGTATTACTCAAGTGGCATCTACAGGATCCTGTTGATGATTTTGAAAGAAATAGAAATGATGTCATTTATGGCATTCAAAATAATAGAAACCCATTCATTGATTATCCAGAGTTTGTTGAAAAAATATGGGGACCTATCACACTTACAGCTTCAAATAATGAAACATTTACAATGAATATCGACTTCCCAAGTTTATTTGATGTTATCCATATCGTAAGCTATGATATTCTGTACGTAGAATTCAAAAAGGAATCACAATATCTTATCTAAAAAGAAGGTGTAAAAATGAAATATCGCAAATTTGGTAGTACAGGAATCGAAGTATCCGAAGTATCACTTGGTACTTGGCAATTGGGTTCTAAATGGGGAGACCCAGTTAATCAAGAGGTAGCGTTTGAAACCTTAAAATCTGCATTAAATGCAGGAATTAATTGTTTTGATACTGCAGATGTCTATCAGGGTGGACTAAGTGAACGCTTAATCGGCGAACATATCAAGCCGCTAAAGGATAAACCTTTTGTTATTACTAAAGTCGGTAGAAAGCTTCCAAAGCAATCTAGGGAATTTTACACAAAAGAAGCACTTCTCAAATATATCAATGACTCTAGAAAGAATTTAAATCAAGATGCTCTTGATATGGTCTTACTACACTGCCCACCAACCGATCTTTACTATATGCCTGAAGCATTTATGTGGATGGATGAGTTTAAAAAAGAAGGCTTAATTAAGCATTATGGCGTCAGTGTTGAACGCATTGAAGAAGGCATCAAAGCCCTTGATTACCAGGGTGTTGAAGCTATCGAAATCATCTTCAATATGTTTCGCCTCAAGCCAGCTGAACTATTTTTTGAACTCGCAAAGAAAAGAAATGTAGGTGTGATTGTGAGAGTGCCACTCGCTAGTGGACTTTTAACAGGTAAATATCACGCTAGAACCTCATTTGGAGAAAACGATCACCGTACCTATAATAGAAATGGTGAAAAGTTTGATAAGGGAGAAACTTTTTCTGGAGTTGACTATCACCTAGGATTAAAGGCTGTTACTGAATTAAAGAAAGTATTCAATACTGAAAATATTGCAGCAATCGCTTTGCGCTGGATTCTAATGTTTGACGCGGTATCAACAATCATTCCAGGAGCATCAAGACCAGAACAAATTCTAGAAAATGTGAAGGCATCAGAGTTACCACCATTAACCAAGGAACAAATGGATAAGGTAGAAAAAATATATAATACATACATCAAAAATCCAGTGCACTATCTCTGGTAACAAAAAAAGGCCAATTCAATTTGGCCTTTTCAGACTGTTGAAAAAGTACTTTTCATTGAGAAAGGTGCTTTTTTTGTTTATAATCGAAGAGTTATCCACAAAGTTGTGAGAATTTTCCCATAAATCTTATCAAAGTTTCTTCTATTTTATAAAATAGGTGTAAAAG
>JAUSOA010000009.1 GCA_030656435.1 Acholeplasmataceae bacterium
CAATTGGTTCAGGTTCACATTTTGCAGGTATCGTACTTGGAATGACAGACATTTCAATGGGCACAAATTCATCTATTAGTGGTAGACTTTTTGCACAAACTGCAGTTACTCTTGACTCAACTACAGTAGTTAAGCCTTAAATTTAAAGCACTATAACTAAGTAAAAAACAAGGGTTCTTATCCTAAAGAAAATGGATAAGAGTCCTTTATTTTTTTTCTATGCCTAGTCTTTATTGAATTGATTGATTTGAGTTGACAAATCCAGTGGATTAAGGTAAACTTATAAAGGCAAATACGGCAAGTATAGAAGTTACGAATGCTATGCCATTTTTTATTTGTAAAGGGGTTTATATCATGATAACAGTATCAAAATTAAGTTTAATATTTCCAGACAAGAAAATATTCGATGACGTCAATCTAAAATTTCTACCGGGCAATTGCTACGGTGTTATTGGTGCTAATGGCGCTGGAAAATCCACATTTTTAAAATTACTTTCTGGTGAAAAGGAAGCGACTTCAGGTGATGTCATCATCGAGAAGAATAAAAGACTAGCAACTTTAAGTCAAAATCATAATGCTTTTGATGCTTATACAGCAATCGAAACCGTTATTATGGGACATAAAGAGCTTTTTGATATTATGAAAGCTAAAGAAGTATTATATCAAAAAGAGCATATGACTGATCAAGAAGGCTATGACCTTGGGAATTTAGAGTTTCACTTTGCTGAACTCAATGGTTGGGATGCTGAATCTGATGCTGAAAAACTACTCAATGGACTTAATGTTCCGATGAGTGAGTTTAATACGAAGATGAGCGATATTCTACCTAAGAATAAAGTTAAAGTTTTACTAGCTCAAGCATTATTTGGTAATCCAGATATCCTACTTCTAGATGAACCTACCAATCACTTAGACTTCGAAGCGATTAACTGGCTTGAAAATTTTCTTATCAATTACGAAAATACAGTCATTACAGTTTCACATGACAGACACTTTTTAAATAACGTTTGCACACATATGGTTGATATCGATTATTATCAAGCAAAGATGTATGCTGGTAACTATGATTTTTGGATGGAATCGTCACAATTAGTTCAAAAGCTAATGGCGGATAAGAATAAGAAAAAAGAAGAACGCATTCAGGAACTAAAAACATTCATAGCTAGATTTAGTGCGAATCTTTCTAAATCCTCTCAAGCGACCTCAAGAAAAAAATCATTAGAGAAAATTCAACTCGATGAAATCGTACCATCAAATAGAAAATACCCATTTATTGGTTTTGAAATTGAAAAGCAATTGGGTAAAGATGTATTAGAAGTCAGTAACTTGAGTGTATCTTTAGATAATAAGAAGCTTTTTGAAAATGTATCATTTATTATCAATAGAGGTGAGAAAGTGGCTTTACTCGGTCGCAATGACCTAGCAAAAACTGCTTTACTTAAAATCTTAGCAGGAGAATTAACTCCAGATACAGGAACCATCAAATGGGGACAAACCGTATCTAAGTCATATTTTCCAAGTGATAATGATGTCTATTTTGATGGCAACGAGCAAAACCTTATTGATTGGCTTAGACAATACTCAAAGGATCCGAATGAATCCTATATCAGAGGCTTTTTAGGACGCATGTTATTTAGTGGTGATCAACCACTGAAGCAGGTCAAGTTTTTATCCGGTGGAGAAAAAATGCGATGCATGTATTCAAAATTGATGCTATCACAAGGCAATACGCTGATTATCGACTCACCGACTACACACTTAGATTTAGAAGCAATTATATCTGTTAATAATGGTCTAGAAGATTACAAGGGCTCGCTCATTGTTGCATCACATGACCATAAGCTTCTTCAGACAGTATGTAATAAGATTTTAGAGGTTGGTGATTTAGGGTCATTTTCCTATGAGGGTACCTTAGATGAATTTATCGATAATCCTGAAATCAAAAATAGAACAAACAGCTTATATAAACCAGATAAAAAATAAGCAACTTTTTGAGTTTAAATTATTTCAATTTTATGCTCTCATTTGATCGAATATTATACAAAAAATATAAACAAAACGCTTTTCGTTCTTCAAAAAATCTAGTTTCATATTTTCCTTTCATTTTGTTTAAAAATCGTGTTCATTTTAGATAACTTTTCATTTAGATTATGCTACAATTCTTATTGGAATGAAAGGAGATATACACGATGCAAAACATGCAAAAAAACTATAAGGGTAAACACTTAAAGAAGAATCAACTTAAAAAGGCTCAAATGGCTGGTAAGAAGATTATTCGTAATAAAATTGCTAATTAATCCCTTACTCAAATAAGAAAAGACGGAATGTCTTTTCAGACTGTTGAAAAAGTACTTTTCATTGAGAAAGGTGCTTTTTTTGTTTATAATCGAAGAGTTATCCACAAAGTTGTGAGAATTTTCCCATAAATCTTATCAAAGTTTCTTCTATTTTATAAAATAGGTGTAAAAG
>JAUSOA010000016.1 GCA_030656435.1 Acholeplasmataceae bacterium
TCCTGATTGTCTGTATTTCTTGACCATATCCAGCCTTTGTCTGTCGGTATAATGTTTTCCCATGTGTTAATCCCTCGTTTCATGCTCTTAGAATACAAAAAAACACTCCAAATTGTTAGAGTGTTAATATTTGACCTTTACAATACATCGAAATATTTAATAATAAATCGTTATTTTCTGTACGAATAGGACATATACGCCCTGTTTTTATTGACTAACAGGTGGTAAAACTGTATTAGAGGTAGTGTAATCTATTCAAGTTGATGAAGATTACAAATCAGCTAACCAGAAAAAGGAGAGATAGCAATGTTCGAAACCATTTATCCAGCAAGTATTGTCATATTTGCATTGTTATTATTGTACCTTTTGTCTAGGTTCAAGCTGATTCCACAGTCAAAGACAGGTTTAATCGAAAGATACGGCATGTATTACAAGCCTATATCACCTGGAATCCATTTTCTTGTTCCGTTTGTTGACAAAATGGTTGTCTTTGATGTAAAAAAGGTACTTAACCTCAATCGTGAAATCGTCGAGATTCAAGGGGAACCACGTGCGTCACTTAGTTTACAAGTGTCTTACAAGGTAATCGACGAAAAGGATTATCACGAAAAAAATGTGGACCAATTCATGCGTAGTTTGTTGATTGATGTTGCAAGAGAATACATAGAAAACTATGGAACTAGCGGCATATCGCAACAAAAAATTGCTTTAACTACAAGATTTAAAGGAGCAATTTTGAACAAGGTAGTCGATTGGGGAATCGAACTATCAGAAATAGATCTATTGATGGCAATGGAAATTCCATCTCAGCAATAATATCTATTCATTTTAGAGGCAGCCTATGATGTGTACAGATTTGTTTCAAATCAAAATCAATCATTTCGGAAGCCATATAGTCGTTGATTTGATGATCATAATCATCTTAACGACTATTTCTATTTTTGCACTTTATATTATATCCAAAAGAAAAAAAAGCAATAGAAGAGATGAAATATCGACTTCTAATATACACACATTTTTCGAAATATTCATTATTTGTTGTCTTATTGGAATTCATCTTATTTTTGGATTATGGACGTTGATTACTTTTGGATTGAATCAGTCTATATCAAGTTCAACATTCTTTTTATTACCTTTAATATATGGAATCTATTTGACTTTTCTTATGAACAAGACCAATACGCTTATGGATCAAAAGCTCTTATATCCTTTTGAAACAAAATATACTCAGCATATATTTAAATTACTTTTGCATTTTTCAATTATTCCTATGATATTTGCTACAATTTTAACAATACTTAGTTAGTAAAAATACGCTTATGCGTTTTTTTTCGAACAATATTTACTTCAATGACGAATTAATTAAGAAATATGTAAGAATTATAATGCTATAATAAAATGTAAGCAAAAGGGAGGTATTTGAATGGAATTCATAAGACAAGCATTAGAAATTTTCAGCGACTTATTAAACAACGCAATTCTCCTTTTTGGTTTGGGATTTATTTACGCAGCAACCAACTATGAGCAACAGAAAAGTACTTTATTTAGAAAAGTATTTCTCGGAATAATCATTGGAGCAATTGCAATAATGATTATGTCAAATCCTTGGAAATTGCAGGAAGGTCTAATATTTGATACAAGAAGTGTAATTTTAGGTGTCACAGGATTATTCTTTGGTGGAATAACGACTGTTGTTGCAGCACTTATTGCACTCATTTATCGGATCACTCTTGGTGGGATTGGTGTTTATTCTGGTATACTGACAATTGTTCTAACCTCAGGAATAGGTTTATCGTGGTTTTATATTCGAAAAAAGCTTCCTCATGTAAAACCTTTTATCGAGTATTTAATCTTTGGAGTATTCATACATATAGTTACCCTCCTTTGTTTTTTCGCGATTCCATGGCCAACCTCGATCAATGTAATAAAGAATACTGCATTACCATATCTAACATTATTCCCACTATTGACGATGGCATTAGCACTTATCGTACATAATCAAAAAGATAGAGCATTAAGCCAAGCAAAAATCAAAAATCAACAGCTTTTATTACAAGCAAGCATTGATGCGACTAATGCAATGGAAGTCTTTGCTTTAGATAAACATTTATGTTACCTGTCATTTAATGAATACCATTTTCATTCTATGAAGGAATATTATGGTATTGAGATTGAAAAAGGTAAAAAATTCTTAGACTATATTGAAAACCACAAGATGAGAGCGCGCATTCAAGAATCCTTAAACATATCTTTAAAAGGTAACTTCCATTCAGGTGTTGCTTTAGTGGAAACATTTAAAGAAAAGTATGTCGAAGAACAATATTCACCTATTTTTGATGATGAAGGAAGCGTTATTGGTGTGACTGTTTTCTCACAAGATATAACAGATAGAAAAAAATATGAGCAATCCATTTTATATTTAAGTTATAGAGATCCACTGACAAACCTTCACAATAGAAGATACTATTCTGAAGAGATCAAGCGTCTTGATGATTTAAAATATTATCCATTATCGATTATAACAGCAGATATTAATGGCCTAAAAATTATGAATGATGCTTTTGGACATGAAGCTGGAGATCAATTACTTTGTACAGTATCTGATCAGTTAATTAAAGTTTTCAAAAATGAGAGTAGAATAGCTCGTATTGGTGGAGATGAGTTTGTCATTTTATTACCAAATACATCAAAAGAAAAAGCTAAAAATGCGATTGAAGAAGCTAAAAAATTGATTGAACATACGAAAATTAATGAAATGAATATTTCTGTTTCGTTTGGATTGTCAACAAAGCTTATGAATGAAGATGTCGAAGATGTATTAAAGTACGCAGAAGATGACATGTATTCGAAAAAGCTTTTCGAGGTTTCTTCACATCGAAATGAAACCGTTAAAACGATACTTAATACACTCCATGAGAAAAATCCCAGAGAGGAAAAACACTCGCTACGTGTCTCTAAGATCTGTTTGAAAATGGGGACCGCACTAAGGATGAAGAGTGAAGAAATTAAACTTCTTGAAGCCATTAGTAATCTTCACGATATCGGAAAGATCGCTATTGATGATGCAATTTTGAATAAACCAGGGAAGTTAGATGATAAAGAATGGGAACAAATCAAAAAGCATCCTGAAATAGGCTATCGCATTCTATCAACCACTCCAGAGTATGCAGAAATAGCACAAGATATATTATCCCATCACGAAAGATATGATGGATTTGGTTATCCAAGAGGAATTAAGGGAGAAGACATCCCACTAAGAGCAAGAATCATCTCGATTGCTGATTCATATGACGCAATGATATCAGAGCGTCCTTATCGAAAACCTCTAACTCATCAGGAAGCAATTGAAGAAATAAGAAAAAATCTAGGGACTCAATTTGACCCAACACTAGGAACATTGTTCATCGATTTATTCAGTAAGCAATTAGAG
>JAUSOA010000033.1 GCA_030656435.1 Acholeplasmataceae bacterium
ATTTATAGAAAAATAACTCGAAAAATCAAAAATAAAAAGCCGATTCTGAATTTCAGTTATGTACTGAAGTTTCAAAACTAGCTTTTATCAACAGTCTGAAGCGAATCACTTTCGTGATTCGCTTATTTTATTTCTTCGATATATACTTTATATTCATTCATATCAACAATAACTTTTTCATTTTTGCTGGTTGGTATATTTTTACCAATATAGTCAGCGCGGATAGGAAGCTCCCTATGACCTCTATCGATAACGATTGCGAGCTGAATTTGTTTAGGTCTTCCATGATCAGATAATGCATCCATAGCAGCTCTTACTGATCTACCCGTATATAAAACATCATCCACTAAAATAACGTTTTTATCCTTCACATCTATTTTTTGATCGCGCGGAGTTACTTTGTTTTCCAGATCATCTCGATACGCATGGATGTCTATAGGATAAATTTTCGCTTCGACATCAGCAAATCTTTTCAAATTATCGTTTAAAATTTGTGCAATTGGAAAGCCCTTTTTCATAATTCCAACAAAAACGATGTCATCTAAATTTTGGTTTCTCTCAATTATTTCGTGTGTCATTCTTTTTAATGTTCTTGAAAGCTGTTCTGCATTCATTATTTCTTTCATTTTCATCACCATAATTATCATAACATTTTTTACAATTTTTAGGGTTGATTTTTTAAATAATCATGATATACTAATTGCAGTAAAGGTCCTTTAAGTTGTGCCCGTGAGCATAACAAGGTATCATCATCATTATACCTAGACATATAAAGGACGCCACTGGTGTCTTTTTTGTTAAAGGCCTTACAAAAATTGATAAAGGGGTATAGGAATGGATAAAAAGGGTTTAGTAATTGATGTACAAGAAAGACCAAAGAGCATTGGGCAATGGATTGTTCTATCATTGCAGCATGTATTCGCGATGTTTGGTGCGACAGTTTTAGTTCCGATCTTAACAGGGTTACCAGTATCAGTAGCGCTAATCGCTTCAGGGATTGGTACACTATCCTACATTGCAGTAACTAAGGCGAAGGTTCCAGTCTATTTGGGTAGTTCATTTGCCTACATTATGGCAATCAGCTTAGCAACCAGTCAGTTTGGTGTTGGAGCGGCATATTATGGATTAGTGTTAGTTGGCATTATCTACATAATCGTCGCAATCATCATTTCATTCGTTGGAAAAAACTGGTTAGATAAGCTACTCCCACCAGTCGTCATTGGACCAATGATTATGATTATCGGGTTAGGGCTCGCGCCAGTTGCAGTTGGACAAGCTGGTCTTTCACCAGGTAGTGCAAATGATTTCTTCGCATTTTTAGCAACTGATTGGCGAAATCCACTCATTGCAGCATTTACCTTCTTAGTCACAATCTTCATTAACTTGTTCTTCAAGGGATTCTTAAAAATAATTCCATTTATTATCGGTATTGTAGCAGGTTACATCTTATCAGTTATATTAGGAGTCGTTGATATAACTTCAGTATTTAGTGGTGGATTATTTGCATGGCCAGAATTTAACTTCATGTGGAGCTATGCACCTAACTTCTCAGCGCTTCTACTCTTCGCGCCAATTGCATTTGTAACCATTGCAGAGCATATTGGAGATCACACAGTTTTAGGTGAAATTTGTGAGAAGGACTTCTTAAAAGATCCAGGACTTGATAAGACCTTAATGGGTGACGGTATTGCAACAGCGTTATCAGCATTCATCGGTGGTCCAGCAAATACAACTTATGGTGAAAATACCGGTGTTGTAGCAATGACTAAGGTTGGTTCAGTTTATGTAACAGGTCTTGCAGCAGTATTCGCAATCGTTTTAGGATTCATCCTACCAATCAACCAATTCATTAGTAGCATTCCTGCACCAGTTATGGGTGGCATTAGTATGGTATTATTTGGATTAATCGCAGTCAACGGTTTACGCGTACTTGTTAAAAACAAGGTTGATGTCAACCAAATGAGAAACCTAGTGATTATTGCAACTATGATGGTTGTCGGATTGGGTCAAGCTGAAATCGTAATTAGCCCAGCATTATCAATTAGTGGTATGGCATTTGCAGCAGTTGTAGGTATTATACTTAACCAAGTCATTAACCTATTTGAAAAATTGTTTCCTGTCAAAGAATAACTCTTAACTTCAAGTAAACAAAAAAAGCCCTTTACGAGCGAAACTCGTGAAGGGCCTTTAATTTATAATGAGTTACAAATTACATTATTGTCATTAAAACTAAATATAGAATAAAGAATACACCAACACCATAAAGTAGTGGGCTAACTTCTTTTGAACGTCTGCTAGCAAGCATGACAAGGATATATGTTAAGAATCCGAATCCGATACCATCAGAAATTGAGTAAGTTAAGATCATCACTAAAATAGTGATAAAGCTTGCCATTGCAATTGGCCATTTGTCCCATTCAATCTTGCCAATTGAAGCTGCCATCATTGTTCCTACGATTACCATAGCCGCAGCAGTAACACCAGCAGTAACTAAGCTTAGTAAAGGTGCTAAAAAGATTGATAAGATAAATAGGAATCCAGTAAATACTGATGCTAAACCTGTTCTTGCACCAGCACCAACTCCTGATAATGATTCAATATAAGATGTTGTTGTAGAAGTTCCTAAAACAGCACCGACAACAGTTGCAGATGAGTCAACGATATTTGCTTTTTGAAGATCTTCTTCTGTCACATTTTCCATTTGACCTGTAACAGCCATTAAAGTACCTGATGTGTCAAAGAAGTCAACAAATAAGAAAGCAAACACAGCAAACCAACCACCAGCTGATGAAAGTAATCCAGCAATACCAGTAAATGCCTTACCAAATGTTGGTGCTAAAGAAGGAAGAGCACCGGTAAATGATGGTAATGCAGGCATATTTGCAACGCCGAATAATCCAACGATTAAACCAACGATAGCTGTTCCAACTAGACCGAAGAATACAGCAGCTCTAACCTTAAATGCAAGTAGAGCAATGGTCAATACTATACCAAACAATGCGAGTAATGCAACTGGGTTTGATAGGTCACCTAATGTTGTTGGTGTACCTACACCTTGCTCAATGATACCAACATTGACAAGTCCGATATAGGCAATGAAAAATCCGATACCTGCTCCAATAGCATACTTTAAGGATTGTGGAATTGCAGCAACAACTTTAGCTCTAAGACCAGTAACACTAATAATTAAATATAGGATACCAGAAACTAGAACTGCAGCTAACGCTTCTTCCCAAGAATAACCCATGCCCATGACGACAGTAAATGCAAAGAATGCATTGAGTCCCATACCAGGAGCTAGAGCGATAGGAAGCTTAGCAAATAATCCCATTGCGATTGTTGCAAGACCTGCAGTCAGTGCAGTTGCTAAGAAAATAGCGCCGCCATCAATTGGAATTCCGCCGTAACCACTCATAATTGCTGGGTTAACGAATAAAATGTAGGCCATCGTTAAGAATGTTGTCAATCCACCAATGAGTTCAACCTTAATTGAACTTCCACGTTCTTCAATCTTAAAAAACTTTTTAATTCTCTCCACTTTTTCATTTCTCCTTTTTTTGTTTTGTATTCACATGTATTTTTTATAAAAAATAAAAAAACCACGAAATTAATAGCGGTTTCTACATATGAAAACAATTAAAAAAGTTGCTTTCATATCGTAGTCGCGAATTTTACGGAAACGCGGTAGAAACTTGACCTCCACATCAGGTCGATTATACGATACATTGAATACTCCATCATTATAGCAAATGAAACTTAAACTTGTAAAGGTGTTTTTTAATAAAAAATGAGGAAAACGTATTCCTCATCTTTTATCTATTTTCGTTAAGAGTTAGAGAACATCAAATTCGTCAGTCTCTTTCATAAATATTCCTATATAAAGAGCTGACGCTAATGTTCCGACTGAAAGTGCAATTAAGAACCCCCACCAGTTCGTCATTAGAAAAACTACAAATATACCTCCATGAGGTGCAGGTACTGATACACCAAAGAGTGCAACGATGACTGCAGCAAGTGAACTACCAATAATTAATGCAGGTCTAACGACCTTAGGATTCTTTTTATAAAAGGGTATCGCACCTTCAGTAATAAAGGAGGCACCAGTGATCCAATTCGATTGACCTTGTTTGATTTCCTCTTCTGTGTAAAGGTTTTTAAATAGAAGGGTTGCGAGTGCAATCCCAAGTGGTGGAGTCATACCAGCAGCCATGATAGCTGCCATTAAAATAGAGGAGTGCGCATGAAAAATCGCGATGACACCAATTAAGTAAACAATCTTATTGATTGGACCACCTAAGTCAAATGCCATCAGTGCTCCTGCAATTAAAGAAACGATAATTAGAGGAATCCCGTTTAATTCAATAATTTCTCTTTCGAGGGCAATACTGATTGGAGAAAATAAGAAATTAATTAAAACCATCGATAGGGATGCGAAAAGTAGACCTAAAATCGGTAGGATCAAGATCGTTTTCATGCTGATGATTGATCTCGGTATTCTCTTGGTGAGAATTTTGATGAGCTCGACAGAATATCCTGCAGCAAACCCACCTAATATCGCCCCTATGAATCCTGAATCACCATTTAAGGCGAGTGCTCCTGCAACAAATCCTGGGAGTATACCAGGTCTATCTGCGATTGAATAGGCAATATATCCTGCTAATATGGGTAGTATATATTGAAATGTGACCGTTCCTGTTTCTTCCATCCATAATGCTACTGGTTCAAATAAGGGAAGTGTCGCTAGGACTAAAAATATACCACCCGCAACCACGAAGGGTATCATGAATGAAAATCCATTCATTAAATGCTTATAGAGTTGAGTTCTGTCCTTCATATTCATCAACTACTTTCTAATCTCTGTGATCATATATTTCAAATCTGCCTTCTATTGCCCCGAGGATGAGTTCCTTGGCATGATGAATGCCAAATGTGATGGTAGCCTCTTTTAATGGCTTCCCTTGAAAACGTGCCTTTTCAACTCTGATATCTGCTGCAATAATAACCGCGATGCTTTCCTTGATATCTTTTTCTTTAAGTCTATTTTCAACACCAATGGAACCATTGGTTTCAACGATGACTTCGACTCCTAATTTTCTTCCCTCAGATTCTAAAACCTCTGCTGCCATATAGGTATGTGCGATACCGGTAGGGCAGGCTGTGACTGCAACTATTTTTAGCATATTTTGGTTCACTCCATTGTGTAAAGAAGTGCTAAGACTTCTTCTTTTGTTTTGGCTTGCATCAAGGCTTCTCTAAAGGATTCATGCATAAGCTTTCTAGATAGAAGTGCTAGAACCTTTAAATGCTGGTTAGCGCTATCTTCTGGCATTGCGATCATAAAGAAAAGGTGTGCTGGTTTACTATCAAGTGAATTGAACTCAATTCCCTTTTCGCTTTTACCAAAAATAACGGAAGGAATGAGAACGTGCTTTGATTTCGCATGGGGAATCGCGATTTTCATTCCGATGCCTGTTGAGACAATTGCTTCTCTTTCATAGATATCATCTAGAAATAACTTGGTATCTGCTATTCTATTTTCTTTATGCAAATAATGTGCTAGCTCGAAGAGCACGCCATCCTTAGTTAATGACTTTAGGTCAATATGAATTAAGGATAGATTGGTTAATTCATGAATTGTCAGCATATAATCTCCTTGATGATTACTTTATCTAAATATTTTAGTATGTTATCCTTTGTAGCAAGCGTTTCTTCGAATACGGTTGCTGCACTTGCTGCAACAGCAAATTTGAAGGAATCTAAAATGTTTTGATTCTTTTGGTACTCGTATATAAATCCTGCGACCATTGAATCTCCTGCACCCGTAGTTGATAGAATCTCGCCATTGATTGGCATTGCTTGGTAAATAAAGTCTTTATTGATGAATATTGAGCCTTCACTTCCTAGAGAAATGATTAGATTTTTAGCTCCATTTTCTATTACCTTTTTTCCATAAAGAATAATTTCTTCTAGCGTATTCATTTTAACCGAAAAACACTCTTCAAGTTCATCTAAATTGGGTTTGACTAATAATGGGTTATATGAAATATATTCATTTATGTATCTTCCTGGTGTATCCATCACGAAATTGATATGTCTATCTTTGCATAATTCAGCAATTTGATGATAGGCATCGGGAATAGAGTCTAAGCCTGAGCCACCAACAATTAATGTGTCTTTAGCTTCTAAGCTTGAAAGGATATGGATTAGTTTATCAAAGTCACTGTGATGAATCGATGGTCCGATATGATTAAGTTCTGTTTCACTATCTAGAGCTTTGATCTTAACATTCATTCGAGTGGTTTCATCAATTGGTATCTCGATCAAATCGACATTCTTTTTCTTGAGTTCTTCCTTAATAAATAGACCGGTAAACCCTCCTAGAAAGGCGATTGCCTTATTTTCTTCTCCTAGGTTTGTTAAAATAATCGATACGTTAATTCCCTTACCGCCAGCAATAAATGATAGGGTATTGAATCTATTCAAACGATTTAATTTTAGGTCATCAGTTTTGATTTTATAATCAACTGATGGATTCATTGTGCATGTATAAATCATAGGTCCTCCCTAAATAACTTACTGTATTCATTCTATATGATTTTAGCTAAAAAAAATAGGGGAATACCCAAATTTAGAAATTTGGGAAATCACCCTATCCAGTAAATTCTTTATATTTTTTATGCTATCGTCTTTCGTTGGAAGTTTCCAAACACCTGTCTAACAGGCTTTGTTACAATAAATGCTTTAGGGTCTACCGTCCTAACTAGACTGACTAATGTGTGGAGTTCATAGGATGAGATAACGACATAAATGAGTGTTTTTTCATGATGTGAATAAGCACCCTCTACCTTCATCAAGGTAACACCTCGATAAACCTTATGCAAAATTTCATCAACAAGAATTTGGGGATGTGAAGTGATGATATCCACAGAAAGGAAATGATAGGATGTATGCATCTTATCCGTCATAATTGTTGATATAATGATTCGAATGATTGTATAGGATGCAATGACACCACCCGTTACAACTCCTCCACTTGGACCGACTTGACCACCAACAATCAATCCACCAATAATCGCGATTGCAACATTCATTAACATTGAAATAAATCCAACGGATTTCCCCTTTTTAAATGAGAAATATTGTGCAAGAATATCAAGTCCACCAGTCGATGTCCCGTAGCGCAACGCGCCACCGCCACCAATACCAATGAGTAATCCTCCTAAAACAGCAGCTGCTAATGCATGCTCAGGTCCAACAAGTCCCATATTGACAATCGGAAGCCAGCTGATTATAAATGCTTGTAGTAAAACAGAAATAATGGAATGGATGGTAAAGCGGTGTGAAACACCATACCAACCAACAAGGAGTACAGGAATATTGGCGATGATGACGAATAACCCTAGGAAGTTTGGACCTAGGTCTCTTCCAAACCAGACGAATGCTGCATCTCTAACTAACTGAGCTAAACCAGGTACACCACCTGTATAAAGTGGAACCATCGAAGCTTCTAGAAACCAAGCGACTCCAATACCATAGATAATGGTAAAGACCACAACTGCAACAAGTCGCTGCAATTCTGGTCCTACCTTTCTTTTATAGGTGTCTGATTTTAAGAATGTGGATAACTTATTCATCTCTGTCCTTTAGAATTTCTTCAAGTTTTTTAACTTGGTCATAGCGTTCAAATAAAACCTCTGCCTTGCCGAGTGTTTGAGCCTCATATTGTCCAAAGACTTGAAGGGAATCAAAGCTTAAATCGGTAATTCCGATTTGGCTAGCGATTCTTTTAGAAGTTTCTGGGATATAGGGCTGCAGTAATACAGCTACGAAACGGATGGTTTCTAGTAAATGATATAAGACATGGTCTAAAACATCCTGTTTTTCAGGATTTTTAAATAGCGCCCATGGCTCTGAAACATCTATATATTTATTGGCGTGTCTTGCAAGCTTCACGACCTCTTCAAGTGCATCTGCTACCTTTAGATCGTTCATGAATGAAACCATTTTAGGTAATGCTTCTAAAGACTTCTCACTTAAGGATAATTCAAATGGTTCGTTTAGAATCACTTTTTTAACGACACCTTCTCTATACTTATGTGCCATACCGATAGTACGGTTAACAAGATTTCCAATTGTGTTTGCTAAATCGGAGTTGTTTCTTTCAATTAAAAGTTCAAATGTAATATTTCCGTCCTGTGAAAAGGGAATTTCATGAAGTACATAGTAACGCACTGCATCCACACCAAAATATCTGACTAAATCATCAGTATATAAAACATTACCAACCGATTTACTCATCTTAGACTTATTGACTAAAACCCATGGGTGACCAAATACTTGTTTAGGAAGCTCTAAGCCTAAAGCCATTAAGATGATTGGCCAGTAAATCGTATGAAATCTTAAAATATCTTTACCAATCAGATGAACATCCGCTGGCCAATATTTTTTAAATTCATTTGATAAACCGTGATCTGGGTGGTAATCTAGTCCAGTAATATAGTTAGATAGTGCATCAATCCATACATAGACGATATGCCCTGGATCAAACTCTACAGGAATACCCCATTTAAATGATGTTCTAGATACTGATAAATCAGGAAGGGGTTCCTTGAGAAAGTTTTGAACCATTTCGTTTCTTCTGGATTCTGGTTCAATGAATTCTGGGTGCTCTTCAATGTGCTTGAGTAGTCTTTCCTGATAGGGAGCAAGCTTTAGAAAATAGGCAGCTTCCTTTGTCCATACTGGGATATCTCCATTTGGAGCTTTACCATCGACGATATCCTTTTCAAGGATAAATGCCTCTTCTGCAATTGAATACCAGCCTTCATATTCACCTAGATAGATATCTCCTTGGTCGTATAGCTTTTTAAAAATTGCTTGAACGGATTTAATATGTCTTTCGTCTGTCGTTCTAACAAATTGATCGTAGGAAACATTGACTCTATCATAAATTCTTTTGATTTCAGATGCTATATGATCCACATAGGTTTGTGGAGAAAGTTCGTTATTGATTGCTTTACTCTCTATTTTTTGTCCATGCTCATCGGTTCCAGTCTGAAAAAAGACATCATAGCCCTCTAATCTTTTAAACCTGACAATCGCGTCCGCTAAAATTGCTTCGTAAACATTACCGATATGCGGGATTGCTGAAGCATATGCAATTGCTGTTGTTAAATAATACGTTTTCTTTTCCATGTTTTTATCCTCCATAAAATATAAAAGTCGTCCTTTAAAAAACGCTAAGGACGACGTTAATCGCGGTACCACCTTAGTTCTAGAAAAATTCTTCTAGCACTCATTACCTTAACGCGGATTGACGTTTCAGTCTACATATCGACCGAAAGGCTCGAAAATCATCTTCATCATATGATTGGGTTCGCTTGCACCAAACGCGAACTCTCTATACCAAATCATAAGATTACTCTTTTTCTCATTGCCTATGATAATCTTATTATATTATAATTGCTAGAAAAATCAAGCAAATTATTTGTCAATTTTTACGTGCTTATAAACTTCACTTTTAGGTATTTTTCTAAGTAATGCAACTTCCTTCATCGCATCCTTTTCTGATAAACCGGATTTGATTAGCTTTTGCACATGACTTAAGATTGAATCGTTAAAGATTAAATCCTGATCATGACTTCCTTCAATGATTAAAACATACTCACCCTTGGTATTATGCTCCATAGTGATTGCTTCTTCAAACGTTGTTCGAATAATCGTTTCAAATGCCTTAGTGAGTTCTCTAGAGAGCGTAATCTTTCGATTTCCATATAGAGAATAAATGAATTTTAGAGTTTTTTCGATACGCATCGGAGATTCATAAATAACAAGTGTTTCCTTACGGTTCTTATAGGATTCTAGGGTTCTTTTCATATCTGAAAGTTTCTTTGGTAGAAACCCAATGAATGTAAAGGGTTGAATAACAAGTCCTGAGACTACTAAAGCAGAAAGAATTGCACTTGCACCAGGAATAGAAATTACATGGTAACCAGCTTCAATCACGGATAAGATGATTTCATATCCAGGATCACTGATTCCAGGAGTTCCTGCATCAGAAATGAGTGCTATATTTTTTCCTTCCTTAAGGTATTCAAGGATTCTATTTTCTTGAGATTCTTTATTGAACTCATGATAGCTTATCATGGGCTTTTTAATATTATACCTGTTTAAAAGAACACCAGATGTTCTAGTATCCTCTGCAAGGATAAAATCAACCTCATTTAAAATCTCTACCGCGCGGTAAGTCATATCAGATAGGTTTCCAATCGGTGTTGATACGATATATAAAGATGGTTTGACTTCTTTAAAGCTTTTCTGCATTAGTGCGTTACAACGCGCTTTGCACGTTCTCTTAAATCTCTTTCGTTAAAGACTAGACGCATCAATTGAGCTTTTTTAGCATCCGTTATTTGAAATCTAGAACGAATGTCTTCTAGGAAGAAATGCTCTGCTGTATTATAAAAATCATCAGACATCGCAACCTTTAATAAATTGAGATAGCAAATATTCTTTACCGTTTTATTCGACTCTTCAAAATACTGAATCGTTAAGGGTAGGTCCTTACTTAGCGAAAAGTGATATTCAGAAACAATGTTATCTCCTACTTCGGCTAGCATCATGTTGAGTAGTCTTTGTTCGATTTCTGTAGGCTCGCCATCCACTGAAACCATGTGCATTGCTAAATCTAAGAATTTCAATTTTTCTTTTCTACTTAATAAACTCAGTAACATTTTCTCTACCTCCATATATTGAAACCATTTCCTTGGTTAAAATATGCTTTTCTACATATAAAATCAGTGGACTTTCTAAAGTCATTCCAGACTGTCCATTTTTAATGCCTTGAATTAAGACGTGATTGGCTTCCCGATCGAAATAGGGATGTACAAAGCGGACGCGCTTAATCTCGATATGGTATTTATTCATAACGGATACGATTTCAGCAAACCGGTCAGGTCGATGAATCATGTAAAAATGTCCACCATATTTTAAAGTACGAGACGCACTTGATATAAGTTCATCTAATGTGAGCATGACCTCATGTCTAGCGATGGTGTCATCCTCACTCTCATTTTTGTTCGATCCCTCTGATACCTTAAAGAATGGTGGGTTTGAAATGATACAATCAACATCCTTCATATCTATGGTTCTTACATCTTGGTGAAGCACGGTAACTTGAGGTTCTAAATGGTTTAATTTGATATTATGAAGTGCTTGAAGATATCTTTGTTCTTGGACTTCAACACCAACGATAGAAGCCTTTGTTTTTTGGCTCATGTAAAGCATTAATGCACCTGCACCAGTTCCAAAATCCATTAAAACCTTGGTTTTTGCAGGAACCTTAACAAAATCAGCCAAAAGAATGGTATCCAAATTGAATGCCTGTCTCCCCTTTTGTTCAATCATTAGTTTTGTTCCAAGTAACGTTCTTAGCATAATTATTCTTTAACGATATCCTTTAGGGCTACCCATTCCATACCGCCACCATCAGGATATCTAACTCTGATTTTTTGAGCAATAATATTTAAATCGATTACATTTCCTTGACCCTTTTCTGTCTTAACGGATGAATTCATATCTGGCATAATTTTCTTAAGCTCCGTATAGACATCGTCTTCATATTTAATACAGCATAAAAGCTTCCCACAAACCCCTGAAATCTTTTGAGGATTTAAGGCGATATTTTGATTTTTAGCCATCTTAATCGAAACGGTATCGAATTCACCAATGAAGGTTGTACAGCATAAGATCAAACCACATGGGCCAATGCCACCGATCATTTTTGCTGCATCTCTAGGTCCGATTTGTCTGAGTTCGATTCTTGTATGATATATTTCGGATAAATCTCTAACTAAATTTCTAAAATCGACTCTACTTTCCGATTCGAAATAAATTAAGAGTCTTTTTCTATCTAATGTATATTCAGCACCTAAAACCTTAATTTCAAGCTCGTTATCGATTGCTAAATGCTTAGCCTTATCCACAATGGCTGGTTCTAGTGTTTGATTATATAAATCTTCCTTGATATCTCCTTCAGTCGCTTTTCTAATGATTGGTTTTAGCTCTGCAGTTAAATCTGTTTCTTCGATATCCTTGAATAGATAGACAGTGCCTATTTCAATACCACGTGATGTTTCAACAACGACGCGGTCCTTTTTTTCTAATGTTAATCCGTTATAGGAAAAATAGTATTTTTTTCCTGCTTCTTTAAATTGAACTAAAGCAACGTTCACATTGTCACCTCTTTTTCTCTAGTGTGTAAATCAAATGATCAAGAGCAAGATCTAGGTTAATAAAATAAGACTGTTTTTCAAGCACATCTTGAACTGCTTCAATGACTGCGTTGATGTCTTTAACCTGCATCCGATCACTTTGGAGAATAATTTGATCTCTTAAAAATTTATAGGTTATTTCTTGATGTGCCTTATAGTGCACAAGGTCTAAAAAGTATAATAACAAGAGCTCTAAAAAGCTTTTAAAGAAATCTCTGTCCTGAATTAAAAATCCGGATTTATCCGAAAAATAAAGTGGGAATGAAATGTCTTTATTGGTCCATAGTGTAGCAACTTGCTCGATAAAATGAATCATTTCCAAAAAATTAGGATTTTCAGCAAGTAATGTCGCTTCATCAATATTCTTTGTTAGGTAAGGAGCGAGTGTCGCGACCTTTTCTTCGACACCTAGCTTAATCAATTCCTGCTCTAAATCATGCTCATCGATGCTTTTTAAATAAATGATTTGACTTCTAGATTGGATGGTGCGGAGCACGTCATCCATATTTTCAGTCAAAAGAAACCCGTAAACATTATGATTGAGGGGTTCTTCCATAAACTTTAAAAGCGAGTTTGCAGCATTCATACCGATCTTCTCAATATTTTTTATGACATAGATTCTAGGACCACTAACTAAGGCAGTCTTAGAAAATTCCGTTTGTAACAATAAAATTTGTTCCTTTTTGATTGTTAAACCATCGGGTTCAATGACCATCAAGTTTGCGACCTTGCGTTCCTTGATTTGAAGCTTTAGATGTGGGGACTCAGGCTTTCCTTGATTGAGTATCAAATAGGAAACATCATCAATTAACTGAGATTTTCCACTGCCCTTAGGTCCGCTAATCAAATATAGGTGAGCAAGTCTATTTTTTAAAATGGTCTGTTTAAAAAAATAGTATGCTCTTTTCATAGCTTTTCTTCTATTTTCTTCACGATTTGATTCGTGATCTCTTCAATGGTTTGGGTTCCATCAATAACTACAATTCTGGATGAATACATATTCGCGATTTCTAAATAGCCTTTTCTAACCTCGGTATGGAAATCGAAGGTTTCTTGGTCTAGGCGATCATATTTCTCGCGGTTCGCGATTCTAGAAATTCCAACCTTAGGATCTAAATCGATATAAAAGGTTAAATCTGGCATATTTAAGGTTGCATAATGGTTAATCGATAAAACGAATTTATACCCTAGTTTTCTCGCATATGCCTGATAAGCAAGTGATGAATCGATATAGCGATCGCATAAAACGATTTTTTTTTCCTTCAAGGCAGGAATGATCACTTCATCTAAATGCTGTGCTCTTGCTGCAGCTAAAAGAAGTGCCTCTGTATAAGGAGTGACTCCTTCATACTTAGGGTTTAAGATGATATCACGGATTGCTTCTGCAATCATGCTTCCACCAGGTTCTCTTGAGGTAACGACTAGATGCTTTTTTCTTAAAATGGCTGCGACGTTTTGAATGAGTGTAGTTTTTCCTGTGCCTTCTCCGCCTTCGAATGTGATAAACATGTTAACCTCTCCTTTTTAAAAATTATACCATAGTTAGTAATAGATTTTGACTAAAAATAAGCCTCTTGCCTCTGCTGTTTTACCAGCGAGGTGACGATCTTTGGTTTCTAGTATTTCTTTAATGATGGAAGGCTCTTTTTTTCCGATACCAATTTGAATTAAGGTGCCAATCATTGAACGTACCATATATTTTAAAAAGCTGTTTCCGTGAAATTGGAAAATATAGTGCTTTTTCGTTTCCTTAAATTCTGCTTTATAGATGGTTTTAATGGTTGGTTTGCCTTCTACATGCTGACAAAAGCCTAGAAAATCGTGTGTCCCGATAAAATCTGGTAGGACATCAACCATTTTTTTTATATCGATATTTTTAATGTAGACTTCATAGTTCTTTGAAAATGCAGTTGATGGTTTTTTAGCGATTACGTATCGATAGATCTTTGATTTCGCGCTATGTCTTGCATGAAAGTCCGGCTTGACAGGCTTTACTTTTTTAACCCTGATATCTAGTGGGAGTCTATCATTGACCCCTCTTACCCATGTTTCGCAGTCGATATCAATTTTTGAATCAAAATGGAAGACTTGACCCAGAGCGTGAACACCCTTATCGGTTCTTCCTGCACTATGGATTTTTATTTCCGTTTGAGTCATCAAACGAAAGGCTTTTTCGATTACCTCTTGAATGCCTAAGCCATTGGTTTGACTTTGAAATCCTTGATAGTTGGTTCCGTCATAGCTAACAACTGCCATATACCTCATCTTAGAGACCTCTCATGTAGATAATACCGACAAGGAATAAGATCACGACGATTAGAGAGAATATATCAGCAAATCCAATCTTATACTGATCAATTTTGGTACGCTTCGCACCAATCACATATCCTCTAACCTCCATTGCATTCCCGAGATCCTCAGCACGCTTGAAGGATATAACAAATACAGGGATGAGTAGCGATATGATTTGAACAACCTTATCCTTAAATTTCGATTCCTTGAAATCGACACCGCGGGACGCTTGTGCCTTCATAATCTTTTCAGTTTCTCCTAGTAATGTAGGAATGTATCTTAATGTTAAGGATAGCATCATTGCGATAACATCTACAGGGACCTTAATAATCTTTAATGGTTTAAGAAGGGATTCAATACCGAAGTTTAAATCGGTAGTCATTGTAGTGAATGTGAGTAGTGATGTCATGATGATGACATTCGTGATACGAATAAAGATAAAGCCTGCACGCATTAGACCATCATCATAAATATTGAGGGTGTAGCTAGTAATTCTTACGTAAGGAAGAACTGCTTGCAGAAGGAAAACCATGAATACTGCAAAAAAGAAATATAAAATTCTTGTTTTTACATACTTTTTTGACCAGTTATAGAAGATAATAAATAAAATGATTGCTAAAATACTTGTCACCGAGAAAAACATTTCATAGCTCGCAAGTAAGGTCCCTGAATTTACATAAAATAATTGGATAAAAAATGTAAATGTTAATAGAAATACGATAGGACGCAGTCCATTAATTACCTTTTTTACAGGAATTCCCGAGGTTGCAGTTAAAGCCATAACAGCGATAAATATACCAACCATGGATAGAATCGGGATGAGTTTCTCTGAAATAGGAATAATAAATACTCCAACAAGTAAAATCACTAACGTTAATAATTTAATTCTTGGGTCTAATCTATGTAGCCAGGAATCTCCTGGTATATATTGACCAATCGTAATATTATTCATGGCCGACCTCCTTTAAATAAGAAAGTAAGCTATTGAAATCATATTTCGGAATATAAGGTATACCAAGATTCTTCTCTAAGTGCTTTAAAATCTTTAATGGTGTAGGAAGGTCTAGATGGAAATCAAAGAAGCTTGGATGCTCAAAGAGCTCTTCCTTGGTTCCGTCAAAGACAATCTTACCTTCATCTAAAACGATTACTCGCTTTGCATATTCGGAAACAAGGTCCATGTCATGAGAGATTAAGATAATTGTTTTATCTTCATCTTTATGAATACCTTCAAATATTTTCATTAAGTCTCTTCTGCCTCTTGGATCTAGTCCACGAGTTGGTTCATCTAATACAAGTATTTCAGGCTCCATAGCAAGAATTCCAGCAACTGCGACTCTTCTCATTTGTCCGCCACTAATTCTAAATGGAGATTGTTCATATAGTGATTCATCAATACCAACGATTTTAGCAGCTTTTTTAGCCTTTTCTAAGGCTTTCGCTTCCGTTGATTTAAAGTTCTTTGGTCCAAACATAATGTCTTTGATAATCGTTTCCTCGAATAATTGATATTCAGGAAACTGAAAAACAAGACCGACTTTTTGTCTTAAAAAGTTAATCTTTTCCTTTTTCTTTGGGGGTAGGTTTTGTCCGAATACGGTAACCTCTCCACTCGATGGTAATAAAAGAGCGTTCATATGTTGAACGAGCGTTGACTTGCCTGATCCGGTATGACCTACAACGGCGATAAATTCACCCTTAGGCTTGATCGTTAAATTGATATCTTGAATCGCTTCATAATTGACCTTAAGTCCCTTATATGCGTAGCTTACGTCTCTGAATTGAATGCCCATAGTGCCTCCAGTACCTTCTTCTTGACATCTTTATCCTTGGAGAGCTCATTGTAAAGACTGAGTCCGAAAGGAAGCTCTAGATGAGAGGATTTAAGAAGTTCTTCTTCTGCGAAAACTTTTTTAGGTGTTCCTTCTAAAATGATTTGACCATCCTTTAAGACAATCAAGTAATCACTTTGAGCAGCAAACGATAAATCATGCGTAATCGTAATGATTGTTTTACCGAGTTCCTTATTGAGTTTTTTGATTAAACTTACGATTTCTTCAGTGCCCTCTGGGTCTAGCATTGAGGTTGCTTCATCAAGAATTAGTATATCTTGTTCCATCGCGAGTGCGCCAGCAATAGCAACTCTTTGTTTCTGTCCACCGGAAAGCTGATGCGGTTCCTTTTCTAAAAACTCTGTCATTCCCACAAGTTCTGCATAATGTTTAATCTTTTTTGCCATTTGATCATGAGGGATACATTGGTTCTCTAAACCAAAAGCGATATCGTGTCTAACGGTAACGCCTACAAACTGATTATCGGGATTTTGAAAAACGATACCAATCATTCTTCTAATCTTTTTTAGATTTTCATCATTTAAAAGCATTCCGTCAATATAAATCTCGCCCTGTGTTGGAGATAATAGTCCAACTAAACATTTAGATAGGGTTGATTTCCCTGACCCATTATGACCTAAAATAGATACCCATGAACCCTTGGGTATCTCTAAACTGACATTCTTAAGTGCTTCATCACTTGCGTTATATGAAAAGCTTAAATTGCTTACTTTAATCATCAAATTCACCTACATTTCGTACCTTAACATTATATCATGTATGATATTATTATTAAAGACAGATGACGATATTTGATAATTATTAAAATGCAGTTCAAAGATGAAAGAAATTGTCAATCATTAAGTGAATCAAAACATAATAAGGTAAAAAGATGGCGTTTTGTTAATAATTTATTTATAATAGGTATGATAATTAATTGAGGTGAAGATAATGGTAATCAATTTTACAACAGAGAACTTTCAAAAGGAAGTATTAGAAAGTAGTGTTCCAGTCTTAGTGGAGTTTTGGGCATCCTGGTGTGGACCCTGCCAAAGAGTAGCTCCTATTTTAGTTGATCTAGATGGTGATGTTACAGGAAAGGCAAAGGTCGGCAAGCTCGATGTCGATGAAGAATATGAAATCGCAGATGAGTTTGGAATCATGAGTATTCCAACAATCATCGTATTTAAAAATGGTAAGGTTCATCAATCAACGATTGGTGTTCAATCAAAGGAAACATTAAAGAAATTATTAGAACTATGAAAAAAGTAATCATTATAGGCTATGGACCTGCAGGAGTTACTGCAGCGATCTATTTAAAAAGAGCCGGTATAGAGCCCCTAGTGATTGGTAAGGATTTAGGCGCGCTTGAAGGCTATGATGATTTAGTAGAAAACTTTTATGGACTTGCTAAACCTATTCCAGGAAAAGAATTGATTAGAAATGGAATCGAACAAGCAAAGCATTTAGGGATTGAGATTGTTACAGATTCTGTCATTTCTCTGAAATTTGAGGATAACCATTTTGTTGTGGTTACCACGAGTAAAGCCTATGAAGCAAAGTCAGTACTTCTGACCACTGGTAAGACTAGGCAAACCATGTCAAGACCAGGATTTGTAAAGTATAGAGGAAAAGGAATTTCAATGTGTGCAACATGTGATGGCTATTTTTATAGAAGAAAGAAAATAGCGATTGTTGGATGTGGTGCTTATATGCAGCACGAGCTAGAATACTTAAATAGACTTTCTAGTGATGTTACTGTATTTACAGATGGACATGAGTTAGAATGTGAAGTAAAGAACCCAGTCGTTAAGGATAAAATAACAAAGTTCGTTGGAATAGATAAGATTACTCATATCGAAACGAAGAATGGTAGTTATCCAGTCGATGGTGTATTTATCGCTTTAGGCATTCCAAGCAGTATTGAATTTGCAAGTCAATTGGGAGTCATTGTAGATAAGAATAATTTAGTTGTTGATGAAGAATATCAAACCAATATTGAAGGACTTTTCGCAGCTGGAGATATCATCGGTGGTAAGCTTCAAATCGCTAAGGCTGTCTATGATGGAATGAATGTAGCAGACTCAATTTATAAATATTTGACAGTAAAGAAGTAAATAAACTATATAAAAATAAGAAAAGGCCCCGTTAATCGCTTAACGGAGCCTTTTATACTTTATAATTTGTATTTATGTCTTATATACGCCCCAAAAACAATGAAGACAATCATGATAATTCCTAGAAGCTCTAAATGCTTGCCTAAGAAGGTTACGATGAAGAGTCCAAAAAATAATTGGATGCTGATTATAGCTGTTACTGATGTGTCGAGTCTCTCATATAGTTTTGGCTTTATCAAGGCAAATACCTGAGATACAAGGTGATAGATAGAGCCAAGAAGGACTATCCAAATGAAGACATTTCCAATGATGTAATATTCGTTTTTAACGAGAGCTTCAAATCCTGTAATTGGGATCGCTACGTTACCTACAAAGTAGTTAAACGTCTTAAAGAAAAACGAGATTACAATTAAAAATTGAAGAAATATTTGTAAATATCTAATCTTCATCTTAAAGTTTTGAATCGTCAACTGAGTCTAGATAAGCACGAATTGGTTTCACGATTTCCTTTACGGTACCCTTTAAGAATGGGTTCTTTAGATTCGCTGAATCAACTAAACCAAGGAAGCTCTTAGATCCACCAAGCTTACATAAAGCAAGATATGATTTCAATGCTTCTG